>CAYTVW010000219.1:0-3457 GCA_964441865.1 uncultured Acidimicrobiaceae bacterium | reverse complement strand
TTGGAGCCTTCCGCTCGTAGGGAGTGTTCGCCAGGACGAGCCGGTCGTAGGCTTCGTCCAGACGACCTTCAAAACTTTCGCCCCCCTGACGCCACTCTTCGATGATCACACCACGTTCGGTGTCGACCTCGGCCTGGTCAATCGTGGCGTTAGACGCCCATTCTCTAAGAACAACGAAGCCTTCCTTCAAAGTGTCCAGATCTGACGTGGGGACATCCAGTTCGTAAACAGTCTCGTCGTATGAGGTGTAGGCGTTTATTTCGGGCCCCATCTGCATCCCAAAACCCTCGAGAACCTTCACAATCGCCGTCGACGGGTACTTCTCCGTTCCGTTGAACATCATGTGCTCAAGGAAATGGGCACCACCGCTCTGTTCGGGGTCCTCCATCAATGACCCCGCATCTACGGCCAAACGCAGCTGAGCCCTGCCACCAGGGCGTGTGTTTTGTTGCACGTAGTAGGTGAGACCGTTCTCCAGAGTGCCGATCGTCACCGCAGGATTGGTTTTGATCGTTTCGCTCCAGAAACCGCCTTGAGGGAATACCGAATCCGGGAGGGGACTCGTGGTTGACGATTCTTCTGGGCCCGATGTGGAACAACCTCCGACCAGAGCCAAGACCAATCCCACCGACAAACCAGTCCTAAACCTCATCTCTGACCTCGCCTTCCCTCTCCGTCTCAGTCAACTTGGCTAATACGCCGTTCACGAAGTTCCCGCTCCGCTCGGTCGAATAGGCTTTCGCTATTCTCACTGCTTCAGATATCACGACAGCTGCTGGCGTCTCCGAGATGTAGCGCAATTCGAAGAGTGCCATTCTCAGAATCGCCCGGTCGACTGCCGGCATCCGCACCAAACGCCAGTGGCGAGCAGCCTTTTCAATCGAATCGTCCAAAGACTGAATGTGTTCGAGGACGCCTTCAACAAGCCGCCTCGCCTTCCCATCCAGCTCTTCAAGCGCCGTGCTTTGTGGATGGGTATCCATCGAGTACAAGGCCTGCACCGCGAGATCTCTTGGTTCGATCACTCGCGGGCCATATATTCTCCGGTGCGGGTATCAACCTTGATCCGCTCACCTTGTTCTATGAACAAGGGCGCCTGCAATTCATATCCGGTCTCTACCTTCACCGTTTTTGTAGCACCGGTCACAGTGTTCCCCTTGACGGCTGGTTCCGCATAAACAACCTCCATCACAACCGACGCTGGGAGATCCACACCAACCGGTTTCCCCTGATAGAGGGCCACAATCACAGTCATTCCATCGATCAGGTAGTTGGCTGAGTCTCCGACATCTTCAGCCGAAAGACTCAATTGTGAGTAGTCATCGGTCTTCATGAAGTTGAACCCGTATTCGTCGCGATACAGATACTGGTGCTCGGCTCTGTCGATAATCGCCTGCTGTACATCTTCATCAGCTCGGAAAGTCCGATCAAGAACCTGGCCTGTCTCAATGTTCTTGAGGCGCATACGGACAAAGGCCTTTCCCTTCCCGGGTTTCACATGCTCATATTTGACGATCGAGAACACTGATCCGTCAAGATCGAGAGCCATCCCGGGTCTTATATCGTTGGTGGAGACCATTATTCAACTCCAAACAAGAGGCGATGCGAGAAGGATAGCCGCCGGACAGAAACGCCTGATTCCGAACACGGATACTCAGACGACCCCCACAGAAACCAGCCCCAATTCAATCTCTTCCTCCGAGACCGGCTCAACCACCGGATCACACCAATCACGCATCAAAACCATTCGGACTCTCTCAGAAATCCGCTTCTTATCCCGAGAGATCAGCTCAAGTACTCTCTCTTTCGAGAGACCGGGACACTCCACGGGCAGCCCCAACCTAGAGATCAGCCTCTTCAGTTCGTTGGAATCAAAACCGTATCGCTTGCACGAGACCGCTCCAGCAGCCACCATCCCGATCGCGACTGCGTGGCCGTGAGGCAAGTGCCCTTCGATCTCGACTCCGTGTCCGATGGTATGCCCGAAGTTGAGAATCGCCCTCCTTCCCGCTTCCCGGAAGTCAGCGGTAACCACATCGGCCTTCACTCTGATCGCCGCTGGAACGACCACATCGAGCGGAGCGTCAAGCCCGAACTCTGAATAGGCATCCAGAATCTTTCGGTCGACGATCACCCCGGCTTTGAACAGTTCCGCGGTTCCCTCAATCTTGAGGTCAAGCGGGAGACCGTCGAGGATATCCAGATCAACCAGAATTCGCGCTGGGTGCCAGAACGCCCCCACCAAGTTCTTCCCGGCCAAATTGATCCCCGTCTTTCCGCCGATCGAAGCGTCCACGGCGCCAAGCAACGTTGTCGGAACCATCACCGACTCGACTCCTCGAAGCCAAGTCGCAGCCAGGAACCCGGCTAAATCAGTAACCGCGCCACCTCCTACTCCGATAATGGTGTCATGGCGCCCCAAATTGAGCTCGGCGAGCCGCTTGTACATCTCGCCAGCAACTTCCCAGGTTTTCGCTTCATCGCGATCGGGGACTTCGACAGTCTCGACTGAGACTTCTTTCTGAATCGCTTCCCGCAGCCTTTCTGCGACGTAACGAACCGAAGGCTGAACAAAGACCACGGCCTGGGTACGGGGTCTTCTATCAGGCAACACCGGTTCCGGGAATCCCCGACCAATCAGTGCCTCAGAACAGTCCCCTATTTGGATTCGATCCATGCCTGAACCTCCGAAGCCACCCGAGTCACCGTCTTCCCCTCAGTGTCAATCACGACATCCGCCGCCTTTTCGTAGAGCGAACGTCGAATCTCATAGATTTCGGAGAGTCGACCAACGGCTTCGCCTTCAACTAGCGGACGCCCCCGGCCATCTCCAATCCGAGAAGCCAGAACCTCCGGAGACGCTCTCAACCACACAACAGGTCCTGATATCTGCATCACCTCGACGTTGGTATCGCTAAGCACAACGCCACCGCCGGTAGCCACAACCGCCTCACATCCGGCGATGTCTCCGGCCACTTGTGCTTCGAAGCCTCTGAAGGCAGCTTCCCCCATCGTCTCGAAAATTTCGGTGATCGACATCCCCATTCGATCTGAGATTTCCACATCCATGTCGATGAATTCGAGTCCCATTTGACGACCCAGGATCCGTCCCACGGTGGTCTTCCCCGAACCCATCATCCCTATTAGCCAAACGGTGTGAATCGACTTCTCCACTTAGAAGGATTCCAATCGGTCTTTGTATCCCTCCCAGTTCCGCTTCAGGTCGCCGATGGTATCCCCGCCAAACATTCTCTGGATTTCTTGGGCAACCACGATCGCGACCATTGCCTCACCGACCACACCGGCTGCGGGAACCGCCACAACATCCGACCTCTCGTAGAAGGCCGAGGCTTCCTGCTTGGTATCGACATCCACCGTCATGAGTCCCTTTCCCACTGTGGAAATCGGCTTCATGGCGGCCTTCACCCGAAGCACCTCTCCGTTCGACATTCCGCCT
>CAYTVW010000218.1:0-3472 GCA_964441865.1 uncultured Acidimicrobiaceae bacterium | reverse complement strand
CAATGAGCTGGGCCAGTAGGACGGCCGTAGCGCCCATCGAGTGCCCAACCCCCACCACGGAGCCCCCCAATGTCCCCCGGACTGACACTACGTCCCGAGCGATATCCCACCAAGAGAGAGGGTTTGAGGCCCTCCCAGAACTACCGTGCCCACGGGCATCCATCCAAACGACACGATGGCCCTTAGCCACCAAACCCTGGACTATCGGACGCCAACATTCCCCACAGAACCCGACTCCGTGGACAAACAGGAAGGTGCTACCCGAATGACCCGCAGTTGAGATCTCCAACCGGACTCCGTCTTTCGCTACCAGGGTCCGATTCAAAGTCTTCAATGGCTATCGACCTTTCCGCTAGCTCAAACGACTCGTCTGACTGATCCGGAGCCTTCCACCAGGCGAAGCTACATCTCCGTCTGTGTCTGTCAGCTCCGCCACTCCTCCGGAGGATATTCGTCGGCTTTCCTAGCATCGATACGAGCCATAAATGCGGCCGCCTCACTCCGCCTACTCATCCCCAGTTTGGCGAGCATGTTCGAGACATAATTCTTCACCGTTTTCTCGGCCAAGAACATTGCTTCGGCAATCTGACGGTTCGTCTTCCCCGCCGAAATGTGCTCGAGAATCGTCCGCTCCTGCGGCGATAGCCTTCCGAGAAGTGGATCGTCGGGCTCTTCTCCCCGCAGCCGGCGGAACAGTTTCTCAGTCATCTCGGAATCGAGGAGCGACTCCCCTCGACCAGCACGACGGATGTTCTCGACCAGATCCGAACCCTTGATCCTCTTGAGGAGATACCCGGAAGCCCCCGCCATGATTGCCGCCATCAGAGCCTCTTCGTCAGCGAATGACGTGAGCATCAAGACTTTCACCTCAGGGAACCTCGACATGATCTCCCTGCAACCTTCGACTCCAGAGCCGTCGGGAAGCCGAACATCGAGGACCACCACATCTGGGTCATCAAACCCGACACGCCGGATAGCCTCCTCAACGGTCCCAGCTTCACCGACCACTTCCATATCGTCGGTGGCATCGATGATCGCTTTCAAACCTTGACGGACTACTTCGTGGTCATCAACCAGTAAGACACGCACGGGGATAGGCTACCGGAAACCGGGATAATCGGTGCAAAGCGAGCCAGAGTTCCACGACCAATCAGCGGATCTTGGCAACTCGCCTAACGTTGTGTTGTCATGAACCGGTTCTCAGTCGAACAGTTTGGCGCCTTGGTAGAGGCGGCGGCTTCAGTGGCTGCAGAAGCAGAGCTGAATCGCGTCTTGAAGAGGGCCATCGATATCGCCAAAGAAACGATCGGAGCGACTTACGTAGCTTTGGGTGTCTTGGGTGAACACGGTTCCCACTCCCAGTTCATCCACTTGGGCATGAGCGAAGAAGAAGTCGTCGCTGTAGGCCATCCCCCCGTGGGGAAAGGCGTCCTGGGAACCCTGATCAAGGATCCCCACCCAATCCTCACCGACAACTTGAGGGAACACCCCGACTTCACGGGTTTTCCCCCAGGCCATCCAGCTATGAAGAATTTCCTTGGAGTCCCCATCAAAGTCGGAGAATCTGTCTTCGGGAACTTCTATCTCGCAGACAAACCCGGCGGATTCGATTCGGCCGATCAGGGAGTAATGGAGGCCCTAGCCGCGGTTGTCGGCTCCGCCGTCTCCGGTGCCAGACTCCGAGAACGCCTAACCGCTCTCGCCGTAGTCGAGGATCGTGAGAGAATCGCCCGCGATCTCCACGATGCCGTGATCCAAGACCTTTTTGCAGTCGGTCTAGGCCTCCAGGCAATCTCGATGTCAGCTGCCGACTCTGAGCTTTCCGAGAAACTCGACGATGCCATAACCCGAATCGACGAATCCATCGCGGCTCTCCGGACTTTCATCTTCGATCTTCGCTCACTTGGGACTGCCCTTTCCGATCCAGAGCGCACCCTGAAACGTATGGTTGATCGTCTGGTCTCCGACCGGGGAATCCGATACCTGGTCTCCGCTGCCGACCTCGACTCACCGCCACCCGATCGCCTTGACGATGCTTTCCAGGTTGTCCGAGAATCGGTGTCAAACGCCGCCCGTCATTCAGGAGCGAAGACTGTCTCCGTAACCATGATTCGAAAAGGTCACGAACTGGTCTGCACGGTTGAAGACGACGGACAAGGTTTTGATCCGTCTCGAGTTGCGAGAGGGATGGGTCTGGACAATCTGGAGTCCCGTATTGCACGAATATCAGGTCGACTGGAGATCGATTCACGAATTGGAGAGGGGACGACCGTTACCGCCACTATCCCCCTCAGATAGCCCCCAGGTCCGGTGTTTCAACCGGAGATTCTGAACAGATCGCGTCGTTCAACCTTTCCAGGAAACTACGGACGGTCCTCTCTGCGACATCATGGAGGGCAATTTTGTTGGGTAGTACATCCGCTCCTTGCGGACACGTTTGGTAACGACCTCGAAAAGCGACATGAGACATCTCTCGACCCATGGAAGAGACCACCATCTCCGCCTCCATCCTGGAAATCACTCCGGAGCATGTGGCCGTCCAGGCGATAGGGATGACGACCGCGTCTTGCCCGACAATCGGAGTCCCCTGTTCAAATAGCACTCCCGAACCCCCGTTTCCCGACGATTCGGTGTTCGAGCCCTCGTCTTGAAGGTGAGCAGCGGAAGCCCACACCCCCAATTCTCCGTCGTCAGCAGTGAGGATGCCCACCACCCGATCGGATGCGACAGGGACATCCACGAATTCTTGGACGAACATCCGGTCCTGCCTTCTAAAGCCTCTGTCGAGCGTATGCCCTCGCCACGACCTTGTCGTAGGGGCAGAAGGCCTAGACCTCCGGGCGGAAGTATGCAACCTGAATGGGACACCCGAATCAACTGTGAAGCGCAGACCAGTGCAAGTCGTTCTCCGATGGCTTCCCCGCAGCGAACTTGTCGAGGTTTTCGCGTGTCGTAATTGCGATCTGTTCGAGCGCATTCTTGGTGAAGAAGGCCTGGTGTCCCGTGACTATCACATTGGGGAATGTGAGCAGCCGCGAGAACACGTCGTCCTGAATGACTTGGTCAGAGAGATCCTCGAAGAAAAGGTCGCTCTCCTCTTCATAGACGTCCAAACCTAGATACCCAAGCTGCCCTTCTTTGAGCGCGTCAATCGCGGCCGCGGTGTCGATCAAACCACCTCGAGAGGTGTTGATCAGCATTGAGCCTCTTTTCATCTTCGCCAGTGTCTCGGAGTTGATGATGTGCTTGGTCTCGGGAGTAAGCGGACAATGAAGGGTCACTACGTCCGACTGGCGAAAAAGCTCATCTACGGAAAGGTATTCCACTCCAATCTCAAGGCATTCGGGGTTGTGATAGACGTCGTGGGCGAGCAATCGACACCCGAATCCCCGGAGAATCTTGGCTACTGCAACCCCGATACGACCAGTCCCGACGATGCCGACTGTGCGGAGATGTAGGTCAAACCCGAGTA
>CAYTVW010000217.1:0-3495 GCA_964441865.1 uncultured Acidimicrobiaceae bacterium | reverse complement strand
CCGCGCCGAGCTTGTTCCCCGCCGCATCCTCGATATCGATCCAGAACTCCATCGCCTACGCCCACCCATCCGCGAACTGCACGCGCAGCGTGGAATCCGCCCCGCCGCCCGTCAGGGTCACCACGAGAACCCGGTGTGGAGCGTACTTCCGCTTCAGTTCGCTCACCGTTCCGTCGTAGAGGACCCGACCATGGTCGATCAGAATCACTCTGGGGCAGAGTCGTTCGACATCGGCTATGTCGTGGGTGGTGAGGACGACGGTCGTCCTGTGTTCCCGGTTCACCTGCGAGATGAAGTCCCTCATGGTCGCTTTCGCCACAACGTCTAGGCCGACAGTCGGTTCGTCTAGATACAGGATCCTCGGCTGGTAGATCATCGCTGCAGCCAGGTCCCCCCTCATTCTCTGCCCAAGGCTGAGCTGCCGGACGGGTCGGTTCAAAAACTCAGCCATCTCCAGCATCTCAACGAATTGAGCGAGGCGCTCCTGGTATAGGCCCGTCGGCATCCGGTAGAGCGTCGCGATGACGTCAAGTGAGTCCCGCAACGGAAGATCCCACCAAAGCTGGGTTCTTTGCCCGAAGACCACCCCAATCTGGAGCGCGTTCCGTCTCCGATCCTTCCAAGGGACTATCCCTCCCACCTGGACCAATCCGCTGGTCGGCTCCAGAATCCCCGTCATCATTTTGATGGTGGTCGACTTCCCTGCCCCGTTCGGTCCGAGATACCCCACCATCTCACCTCCCCCGACTTCGAACGAAACAGAGTCGACCGCAAGTGTTTTCTCGACTTGGCGCGTGAACAGGCTCCGGACCGCGCCGAAGCGTCCTTCCTGCCTCTTGGCACGGACGAATTCCTTGGTCAATTCTTCAACACGGATCACGGAGCGCGCTCCCAAATCGGAGGTAACGGAGGGATAACCCAGACAGGCTACCTATTGGCGGTAAGGATCACAGAGGATTTTGTGGTGAGCCATTTCTGCCGTGGAACACCCCCGTCGGGTAGAGTCCCAAAGTGTCCGAAACACGGTTCGATCCCCACGAGATTGCCGCTGGTTGGGTTGAGAACTTCGAGGGAGAGTTGGTCGACCTCCGCAGACTCCCTCCCCGCGACGCTATGTATGCATCCCTTGACCCTCCGTTACCTCAGGTATTGAGAGATCGACTGGAGACGCAAGGGATCAAAGATCTATACCGCCACCAGACGAAGGCCATCGGACGTCTCCGAGAAGGGAAAGACCTGGTGGTCGTCGCCGGGACAGCTTCCGGAAAGACCCTGTGTTATCAGGTCCCGATAATCGAGAAGATCCTCTCCGGGGAAAAGGCTACCTCTCTCTGCATCTACCCCACTAAGGCTTTGGCTCAAGACCAACTCCGGAGTTTCCGGACGTTTCGGATTCCGGGGATGGTGAGCGATACCTATGACGGTGACACCCTCCCCGGGGATAGAGCCAGGATTCGGAAACAGTCGAATGTCGTGCTCACAAACCCTGACATGCTTCACGTTGGGATCCTCCCATTTCACGATCGTTGGGCCGACTTCTTTCACCGTCTCCAATTCGTTGTGGTGGACGAGATGCACACGCTGAAGGGAGTCTTCGGAACGCACGTAGCAATGATTCTCCGACGGCTCAGGAGAATCGCTGCCCACTACGGGGCGAATCCAACGTTTGTCTTCGGATCGGCAACCATCGGCAACCCCGAAGAACTCGGAACCGCACTCTCGGGCAAACGGTTGGAGGTGATAGCCGAGGATGCTTCCCCCCAGAGTGAGAAGTGGATGATCCTCTGGAACCCCGAAATCCTCGACCCAGAGACCAACAAAAGACGTTCGGCATTGTCCGCCGCTACCGACATCTTCGTTGACTTGGTGAGGCATGGGCTTCACACGATCGCTTTCACAAGGAGCCGAAGAGGAACAGAGCTCATGTTCCGATGGGCTTCAGAGAGAGTGGAAAAGGACTCCGTCGCGCCCTATCGGGCCGGATACTTGGCCGCCGACAGGCGCCGGATCGAAGAGAGGCTTTTCAAAGGGGACCTTGCCGGGGTAATCGCCACAAATGCTCTCGAACTTGGGATCGACGTGGGAGACCTAGACGCCGCGGTTCTCACCACCTTTCCGGGGACGATTTCCTCGTTCCTTCAACAGGTGGGACGAGCCGGCCGCCGACTAGACGGTTCACTGGTCGCACTTGTTGGCGGTGAAGACGCTTTGGATCAGTACTTCATGATGCATCCTGACGAATTGTTCAGTCGTCTCCCGGAAGCGGCCGTGATCAACCCCGCTAACCCCTACATTGCCGAGGCACATGCAGCCTGCGCCGCTTATGAGATCCCTTTGAGACTCGCCGATCGCGAATTCTTGGGGGAGGCCGTGGAAGAGGCTGCTAACCGCCTTGTGCAAGCCGGTCATCTCCACCTCAAGGGTGAGGGATTGTTCTGGGCCCGACGAAAGAGACCGGCCCCGGGGATAGACATAAGGTCTTCGGGCCGACCTCGATACTCGATCATTGCCGACGGAGAGGCAATCGGGACTCTGGAAGAAGACCGGGCGTTTCGAGACGCTCATGTCGGAGCGGTCTACCTTCATCAGGGCGAAAGCTATCTCGTGGAGCGACTCGACACCGAGGCCCATCAGGTTTGGGTGACTCAAAGCCTTGCCGACTACTACACCCAGCCGAAGGTAGAGAAACACCTAGAAATCCTTGATGTCGAATCCGAGCGAAGCTTGGGTTTGGCCCGCCAATACCTTGGTCGGGTTCGTGTGGAGTCCCACGTCGTAGCTTTTCAGCAGAAAAGACTCGGGAATCGAGAAGTCATCGACACCATTCCTCTCGACCTCCCTCCAACAGTCTTCGAGACTGAAGCCGTGTGGATCACAGCACCCGATGACCTGCTCTCCGATGCCGGACTAGACGAACGAGTTATTCCGGGCGCTCTCCACGCGGCAGAACACGCCGCTATCGGGATGCTCCCGATTCTGGCAGTCTGCGACAGATGGGACATCGGTGGTCTCTCAACCCGGTGGCATCCCCAAGCGGGGATGGCCACAGTCTTCATTTACGAAGGCTACGCAGGCGGTGCGGGGATTTCGCCAGTAGCTTTCTCATCTGGACCAGAACATCTCCGGTCAACAGCAGAACTGATCCGTTCTTGTCCGTGTCTTTCCGGATGCCCTTCGTGTATCCAGTCCCCGAAATGTGGGAATTTCAACGAGCCTCTCGACAAGGAGGGCGCCGTTCGCCTGATCGAAGCCCTATTGGATTTCCCCACCCATCAACCATCCGAATAGGCGCATCCATCCCCCAGGTCACAACACCGTGCAAAAGGGGTCGGCCTTCCGTTCGGAAGGCCGACCCTTTTCCTCATCTTTTCGGTCCGGATCCCACGATCCGAACATCCGGTCTCTAGCTGCAGGTTGCGGTGACGGTTCCTGAGCTGGTGCCCTGGAAACCGTAAGTGGTCGACTGGCCGACCCCGAGATAACCGTTCCAGCTCA
>CAYTVW010000216.1:0-3498 GCA_964441865.1 uncultured Acidimicrobiaceae bacterium | reverse complement strand
CAGACGGGGAAGTTGGGGTAGGAAGAGCGCTGAGCGCTTTTATCTTCGGTTTGGCTCTCTTAGTAGGGGCCACCTGGCTTGCCCCAACGGTTGAGAGTCTTTCTGTTCCACTGCGAATGGCCCACGAGATTCTCGCTTCGGTTGCGCAAGCCGGGGCATTTGTTGTGCCTTTCGTCGGTGTCCCAGCGTCGATGATGGTGCGGAGGACTCAAGCTAGAAGGTTCGAGCGAGCCGCGTTGTTTGCAGTCTGGGTGCTCGCCACAGTCGTGATCGCTAGATTCCCCTACATCGCCTAGCGGTCTTGCGGGACGGTGTTCTCTAGTTCGTAGTCCTGGTGGGGGGTGTTTTTTGGGGGAGTTCGCCGCCAAATATCGCAAGTGTCCCAATGGCCTGTGACAAATGACCATGGCGTGAACGGTCCAGAGAAGTTAAGTTGGTCATTAACAAAATGCTCAAACAGCTTCAGGGCCGACTAAACAAAACTCTCTCTTCGCCGACCAGCGAAAGCGAAGAGATGTATCTGATTCACATTGCAATGGCGGGTGAAAGGGGTGTGTCAGGCGAGGTCCCGTTGCGTCTTTTGGCGGACGGCCTATCCGTAACGCCGATATCGGCCAACCAGATGATCAAGAAACTTGCCACGAAAGGCCTAGTCGGATACACGCCCTACCACGGTGTCGAACTCACGTCGGAAGGAGAGGCGATCGCAGCTCGTGTTCTCCGACACCGACGCCTATGGGCAACTTTCTTGGCGAAGCAGCTTGGGTTTTCTCCGACCGAAGCCGACGAGATTGCCTGCGACCTCGAACATGTGACCTCCAATCAGGTTGCCGCCCGTCTCTCAAGCATGTTGGGGAACCCAGAGAAGACTCCAGGCGGTACACCAATCCCTCCCGAATCGGGGATTCTTCCCGAGATTTCCGCGATTCCGCTAGCGGGTGCAGGTGTCGGTGACCAGTTGCATGTGGTCTCGGTCAACGCAGAAGGCGCCGAGTCCAGTTTTCTGAGTGGCTCCGGTCTTAAGGAGGGAGTGAACCTATTGGTCAAGGCGATCGGAACCAGAGGAGACATGCTTGTTCGCGTCGGGTCCGGATGTGTCCATCTCGACTCTGAGACAGTGAGTTCTATTGCAGTGGTACCGGTGTCATGATGCCGCTCTCAGAAGCAAAACCAGGGGTCGCCGTGAGACTGGTCTCCGTAGCTGCCGAACGCGCCCTTACTAGAAGATTGGCCGAACTGGGTTTGACCTTGGGCTGCGCTCTACGAGTCGTTCACAAGGTGGGTGGTCCTCTGGTTGTGGCGGCTAGGGGTTCGAGAATCGCTCTCGGCCCAGCTCTAGCCAAGGCAATCCAGGTCGAGGTGATCGAATGAAGACCGATCAGATAACGGTCGCCCTAGCCGGTAATCCGAATGCCGGGAAGACGTCTTTGTTCAACGCATTGACTCGTTCTGATCATCACGTGGGTAACTGGCCAGGGAAGACCGTCGAAAAGCGGTACGGGACCTTTGAGGGGAGAATCTCGATAGTCGACCTCCCCGGCGCCTACAGCCTGGGGGCTCTTTCAGCTGAAGAATCGGTCTCTAGGGATGTTCTGCTCAATGAAGAAATCGACGTAGTCGTGATGGTCGTCGATGCCACCAACATCGAACGGAATCTCTATCTAGCGACTCAAGTGCTTGAGATTGGGAAACCGACCGTTGTCGTCCTCAACATGTGTGATTCGGCCGAATCGCGAGGCCTAGTCGTTAACGATGCAATCCTTTCGAGGAGATTGAGGGCTCCAGTCGTCCGTACGGTCGCCTGTCGGGGAGAAGGCGTCACTGAGTTGATTGAGGCGATCGATTCTGTGAGGAAGGTTGGGCCTCTTCGAATTGACTACGGGGAAGTCCTCGAACCCGTCCTCGGACACTTGACCAGCGTCATCGAAAAGAAGCTTCCCGATGAATACCCAGCTCGTTGGCTTGCCGTCGAGTTGATAGACAATGGTGAAGATCTTCGGTCCAGTCTCCGTGAGAAGGATGGCGGGTCTGAGGTGATCGCGGCTGCCGATGCTGCCGCGGAGGGGCTTCGAGAAAAGATTGGTGATTCCGCCTGGGTGGCAGTAGCCGATCGGCGTTACTCGTGGATTCACGAAGTAGTCGCTGAGGCGGTGACAAACTCGCGCTTGGACCTGATCCCGTTGTCTGATCGGATTGATCGGTGGGCAACCCACCGTCTCTTTGGTCTCCCCATTTTCATGTTTGTGGCTTGGGTTCTCTTCAAGTTCACCGCTGACGTCTCAGTTCATTACGTCGACTGGGTTGACCAGACCGTCAACGGTCCGATTTCCCGGTGGGGTGTGGCCGCCCTGGCGCGCTTCTCGCTGGATGGGACGGTGGCGGAGAGCCTGTGGGTTGATGGCCTGACGGCTGGTGTCGGCGGAGTACTGGTGTTCGTCCCTGTCCTTGTCACCCTTTTTGTGTGTCTTGCGGTACTGGAGGATTCGGGCTACATGGCTCGGGCCGCGTTGGTGATGGATCGGGTCATGATCAAACTCGGTCTCCCCGGCAAGAGCTTCATCCCGATGTTGGTTGGGTTCGGATGCACCGTTCCCGCGATCTATGCGACTCGAACCCTTGAGAACAAGAGGGATAGGATTCTTACTGGACTTTTGGTCCCTTTCATGAGTTGCGGTGCTCGCCTCCCCGTGTATGTGCTATTCGCGGCAGTGTTCTTCCCCCATCAGCGGGGTCTGGTCGTTTTTTCGATGTATCTGTTGGGGGTTCTGGCAGCCTTGGCTGTCGGAGCTCTGTTAGGGAGGACAGTATTTGGTGGTGAACCGGTTGTGCCTCTGGTTATGGAGCTTCCCTCCTACAGGATCCCGACAATGCGATCGGTATGGCGATACACGAAGAACAGAACCGGATCGTTCCTGAAGAATGCTGGGACTCTGATCTTCGCGACCAGCATGGTCGTCTGGCTCCTCATGGCTATCCCCGTTTCGAACGGCGGGTTCGCGGATGTGGAAGTCGAGAATTCCGCATTCGGGTTCGCCGCTGAGACCATTTCTCCTGTGTTCGAACCAGCCGGTTTCGGATCTTGGGAGGCGGCGGGGTCGCTAGTGGCCGGCTTTGTCGCCAAAGAGGTGGTGGTCAGCTCACTCGCTCAGAGTTATGGAGCTACGACCGATGATCCCGTCCCCACGGATATTGATCTCTGGGAAGACATGCATTCGATTGGGTCGGGCCTCATCACCGCAACAGCCGATACTCTGAGGGCAATCCCATCTGCGTTTGGGGTCGACCTGCGTAGAGACTCAACTGAACGGGTTGAGAGCGGGTTGATGGAATCGATTCGGGCGAGTTTCGTCGAGTCGTCTGACGGACACGGATCTGCTGCTGCTCTTGCCTTCTTGGTGTTCGTCCTTCTTTACACCCCGTGCATGGCAGCTGCCGCCGCGGAGCGGAGCGAATTGGGAGCCAAATGGATGTGGGCGAGCATCATCGGGCAGACCGGTT
>CAYTVW010000215.1:0-3507 GCA_964441865.1 uncultured Acidimicrobiaceae bacterium | reverse complement strand
CGTGAGGGTGGCCGTACGGTTGGTGCTGGCCGAGTCATCAAGATCCACAAGTAGGCAAGCCGGACGTCATTGACGACCGACTGCGAATGAAGCGAGAAGAAATGAGCGAACAGAAGATCCGGATCCGCCTCAAGGCGTACGATCACCAGGTGGTCGACGAATCGGCGCGCAAAATCGCCGAGACGGTGGTCCGGACGCAGGCAAAAATCAGAGGACCGGTCCCATTGCCGACCGAGATTCACCGATACTGCGTTATCCGCGGACCACATGTGGACAAGACGTCTCGGGAGCATTTCGAGATTCGTATTCACAAGCGTTTGATTGAAATCCTCGAACCGACCCCGAAGACCGTGGACGCCTTGATGCGTCTCGACCTTCCAGCCGGAGTTGAACCGGAGATCAAGCTATGAGCCCACTCACCGCGATTCTTGGAGAGAAACTGGGGATGACCCAGATATTCGATTCGGACGCTCGGGCGATACCGGTGACTGTTATCAAGGCTGGCCCGTGCCAGGTGATCCAGATCAAGCGTCCCGACACCGATGGATACTCGGCCGTACAGATCGGTTTTGGCGAGGTCAAATCACAGAATGTGAACAAGCCTAAGGCTGGGCATTTCGTCAAGGCCGGTGTGACTCCGACTCGCCATTTGGTGGAGGTCCGGGTCGACAACGTCGACGGATTTGAACTCGGTCAAGAAATCTCGATCGCCGAGATCTTCGCAAAAGGCGGCAAAGCCGATGTCACGGGGGTTTCCCGAGGCAAGGGGTATGCCGGCGTTATCGAGCGCCACAATTTCTCAGGGCAGGGAGGATCGCACGGTAACCATAAGAAGCACCGTGCGCCCGGTTCGATTGGGGCCTGTGCCACTCCGGCTCGAGTATTCAAGGGTATGAGGATGGCAGGCCGGCTAGGAGGCGAGCAGGTGACCATGCTCAATCTTGAGATAGTCGAGGTTGATTCTGAGCGGGGTCTTGTTCTTCTCGGTGGTCCAGTCCCGGGACCTGACGGAGGGGTCGTCCTAATCCGCCAGGCAGTGAAGGGAGGCAATGGAAATGGCTGATATCAAAGCCCCCCTGTTTGCATCGGATGGGTCTTCTAAGGGAACGGTGAGTCTCGACGCGGAGATCTTCGGGGTCGAGCCAAACCTCCCTGTCATGCACCAGGTTGTGACAGCGCAGCTCGCCGGTGCCCGGGCGGGAACTCACAAAGTCAAGAGGCGCGGCGAGGTCAGAGGCGGCGGAAGAAAACCGTGGCGCCAGAAGGGACTTGGGCGTGCCCGAGCCGGATCAACGCGGGCGCCTCATTGGACGGGCGGCGGAGTCGCTCACGGACCACAACCGAGGGATTACTCCCAGAGGACACCCAAGAAGATGAAGCGTCTGGCTTTGCGTTCGGCGCTATCGACGAGAGCGTCCGAGGACGCGATCAAAGTGGTTGAGTCTTTCGACTGGGCCGAGCCAAAGACGAAGTCCGCAATCTCGCTTTTGTCGTCGATCGGAGTCGAGAAGAAGGCTTTGATTGTGTTGGGACGAGGCGAGACCGTGGCAGAACGTTCGTTCCGGAATCTTGGTGATGTGATCATCTCTGAGCCCCGGGAAGTGACGACCTACGACGTGCTTTGGGCGGAGGATGTCGTGTTCTCCAAGGCTGCTCTGGATGCGATGTCGGCGCTCTCGGGAGCGTTCGATGTGACTGAAGAAGATTTTGTGAAGGTGAATGAAGGGAGCGAGGCCTGATGAAAGACCCACGCGACGTCATTCTTGAGCCGGTCGTCTCCGAGAAGGCGTACGACCTTATCGAGAAAACGAATACCTACACCTTCCTGGTTGATCCTCGGTCGAACAAGACGGAGATCAAAGAGGCGGTGCAGTCGGTCTTCGGAGTCACCGTCACTCGCGTCAACACTCAGAACCGTGAAGGAAAGCTGAAGAGAAGCGGTTATGTGATGGGGCGGCGAAACAACAAGAAGCGCGCACTGGTGACCTTGGCCAGTGGCGATGAAATCGATCTGTTCGGAGTCTGAGATGGCAATCAAGAAACGCAAACCCACATCAGCGGGTAGAAGATTCCAGACTGTCTCGGATTTCGCCGAGATCACGAAGGATGAACCCGAGAAGTCACTGCTTGACTCGAAGGCACGCAGTGGCGGAAGAAACGTATATGGAAGGGTCACTTCCCGTCATCGCGGTGGCGGGCACAAGCAGAAGTATCGACTGATCGACTTCCGTAGAAACAAGGACGGCGTCCCTGCGAAGGTGGCTGCTATTGAGTACGACCCTAACCGCAACGCCAGAATCGCTCTCCTCCACTATGTGGATGGCGAGAAGCGCTACATCCTCGCGCCCGTGGGTATGGAGCCGGGAGCCCAAATCGAATCCGGATCCGGTGCAGATATCCGTCCTGGGAATGCGCTTCCATTGAGGAACATCCCGGTTGGCACCACTGTCCACGCCATCGAGATGAGGCCAGGCGGAGGTGCAAAGATCGGTCGATCCGCCGGAGCTTCCGTACAGCTCATGTCCAAAGAGAACAACAAGGCACTCCTGCGTCTCCCTTCCGGAGAGATGAGGATGGTCCCGCTCGACTGCCGGGCCACAGTCGGTCAGGTCGGGAACACCGAGGCCGAGTTAGTGAAGCTCGGGAAAGCGGGTCGGATGCGCTGGAAAGGCGTTAGGCCGCAGAGCAGAGGCGTTGTGATGAATCCCATCGACCATCCGCTTGGTGGTGGAGAAGGTAGAAGCTCGGGAGGTCGTGCGCCGGTCAGCCCTTGGGGCAAGCCTGAAGGTCGCACCAGAAGCAAGAAGAAGGCGTCGAACAAAGACATCGTTCGGCGTCGCAATACGAAGGGTCGGAGGTAGCCCATGGCTCGCAGCCTGAAGAAGGGACCCTTCGTCGACGATCATCTGATCGAGAAGATTGAAGGGCTCAACAAGGCCAATGAGAAGAAGGTGGTAAGGACATGGAGCCGACGCTCCACGGTTGTCCCCGAGATGATTGGCCACACCATCGCTGTCCACGACGGTCGCAAGCATGTTCCGGTGTACATCACCGAATCGATGGTTGGTCACAAGCTTGGCGAGTTTGCGCCAACTCGGACCTTCCGCGGCCACGCTGGCAAGAGAGAGAAGAGTGTCGGGAAATGAACGTGCGTGCTCAAGCCAAATATGTGCGCCAAGCGCCCACCAAGATCCGACTGGTCCTCGACCTAGTCCGCGGGCTCCCAGCTCTGGAGGCTGAAACGATTCTGGCTCACACGAATCGTCGCGCGGCGAACACCGTAGGGAAGGTACTCAAGTCGGCGATTGCCAACGCCAAAGAGAACCATGGCATTGATGCCGACGAGCTCTTTGTAGCGGGAGCGTTTGCCGATGAGGGACCGACGCTTCGTCGGTTCAGGGCTCGGGCAAGAGGCCGCGCTACTGCCATTCAGAAGAAGACGAGCCACATCACCATTGTGGTTTCCGACAGGAACGAGGAGGTGAACTGATGGGTCAGAAGATTCAC
>CAYTVW010000214.1:0-3527 GCA_964441865.1 uncultured Acidimicrobiaceae bacterium | reverse complement strand
AGACCTGCGACTGTTTCTGATGTTCTGGATTGGCGTGCGGAGATCACCAAGGTGTTCGACATTGACCAGTATCGTCCTCACTGAAGAGGCAGAATGAAGATCTACAACTTTCACAACCCTTTTGACTACCGGTTTGCCGTTGGTGGTCGGCGCGGCAAGTGGACTCCTAGTGAAGGGCTTTGTCCGACCTGTGGTGCCTCAAGCGAGGTACGCGCTCAACCGCTTCTGCTGGCTTGGGAGCCCGGATCTGATGAGATTGGTGACTTCACTTGGCCGGGTGTTGATAGTGATGTGGTGGCTACTGATGCCGCGTTGGATGTGTTGAAGCCTTTCCCTGGTTTCGAACCTGGGCCGGTCGAATTCGTTGAGGACGTCCCTGCTCCGAAGAAACGAGCGAAACGGGTGGTTCTTCCCTATACGGGTCCGCGGCTACACGAGTTGTGGGTTACGACTTGGGTGAACATTGATCGGGACCGATCATCCGTCGAACTCGAACACGAATGCCCGACTTGTGGCCGACAAAGGTGGGCGCTGTATGGTGTCGAAGAGTGGCACGGCCACTACGATCGTGATTTGGGACGCTACATTCGAGTGAAGTCTGAACGGTTCCCCAACGCCGGCATGTTCTTATGTGAGCGCGATCTCCAAGGGGCCGGCATTTTCCGTGTTCACGAGTTCCCAGGACCGGTCTTTTGTACAGAAGACGTTCGGGATGCTGTCGTCGAAGCTGGTTTGTCAAACGTTTCGTTCCTCGAGGTGGGCGACACGTTCTGAATCACTTCGTCAGTCCCATCCTCATAGCAGCAGACATCGGCTAACTGAAGAAACCACAGCAACCTACTCCATTGCACGTGTTCTCTTATGACGATTCGGGGAATGTGCGGTTTGTGACTGACCCGTTGGGGAACATTTCGGAATCGGTTTATGACTCTTTGGGGCAGGTTGTTGAGACGATCGATCCGACGGGTGAGTCGTCTTTGTTTGAGTATGTGTTGGGGAGGGTGGTTTCTTCTACGGATCCTGATGGTCGGGAGTCGGTGGTTGTTTACGACTTGGCGGGCCGGGCGGTGTGACCTCCGGGTGTGTCCCGTCAGCGGTCATCGATCAGATGGAAGTCATCCAAGTGGCCGGGGATGGGACTGCTTACTTCATCCCGGATGATCTGCTTTCATTGATATCCAAGATCACTGAGGTCGGAGGTTGAGTGGCTGGTCACCAAGTGCTGATACACGCCGAATTGTCGGGGGTTGGGGATGGGCTCACGTTGCCTGTGAAAGCAGGTTTTAGAAGCATGCTATTTCAGTTTGCGTCTCTCGGGCTAGAAGACTGCGCAGGCCCCGTGTCGTTCGGCGGTCAGGTTCTAGAAGTGCTCGAAGGGGGTATTCCCGGTGGTCAGATGACAGCGGTCGTGGGTTTCTGGGCGGATCTCGCGGAAGTGTATGCGACTCCGGGAGCGAAGTTCAGTCTGTGGATGGGGCGGAATGTCGGAAACGGCGAGGTAATCGGGTTTGTGGATCAATGCTGACCAGAAAGAAAGTTCTAGCCGTTTCAGGGGGGAAGGGGGTAGGCGGTTGGCAAAGATGGTTCCCGTACCCAACTGGTCCCGCGTTTCTGAAGATGGTGGCTGGAGGATGACCTACATCAAGCGCGATTGGAGAAAGCTACAGGAACACATCCGGGGAAGGTGGCCTGAATGATTCTGAGGCGAATGATGGTGACGGTGTTCAGTCTTGTTTTGGCTGGTTGTGGGATGGGTTTGGATGAGGCGATCCCGATTCTGGAGGCCGACATAGTCGAGATGACGGAAGACTTCTTCACCAATCAAGAATACTTGCTGAGTCATTCCGCGGCCATGAACGATTATCAGGGTTGTTACTGGCCCGAAGTTAAGGTCGAGGTCGAAATCGGCGGACAGTTGGGCAGGGAAAACGGGGAGGTGCTCCTGGGAGAGATGAGGGATTATGCCAGTGCTCGCTTCGGGAAGACAGATGAGATATATGTGGACTCTTGGGGAGGATATTTCAGGGCCGATCATCAAGCAGGGATGATTCAGGTGAGTATTACCTGGGACTCGGTCGTTAGGATCACAGGCGAGACGGGCGATTGTGTGGACGTCGGCGAAGTGACCTTCACATCTGAGGTCCGCCATACCCCGTTGGCGAATAGTCGACCTTGAATACGGAAGTTCCGACTCCGGTTCAGCGGGAGCTGTGCGTGAGGGTGGGAGTTGAGCCGTTTGCAGCAGGCGATTGGAAAAGGGCAGGTGTTTTCGAAGTTGGCTCGCTTGGGCGGTCGCGCGTTCGTGATAGTCGGATACGGGCTTGACCTACAGGAATTCCTTGAGTCTGAAGACAAATTGGAGTCCGCGGTCGAAATTGCTGTTAGAGATGCGGCGGCCGCGGCAGGGTTTACGATGGGAGTCAAGCTGTGTCCAGGGGCCTGGAAAGCGGTGTGTACTCCCGTTGGGGCTGTCACCGGTTACTTGGGAGGTGATCTATTGGGACAGGCTCTTTACTAGGGCTTGACCCACGTTCTCGACAGAGACTCTGACGTTGGGGACGCTATCGTTTTCAAGGTTCTCAATAAGGATCTCACGGAGACTAGAAATGAGGATTGGAGACGTTGATGACTGTTGACGAGTTGGCCTTCGAGACTGTTCTGCAGGTGGGTTTTGCCTTTGTATTGATAGTCTGGGCGTATATCCGGATTGGGTTGTTGGCGAAGAAAGAGGACCGTCGACTCAAGGAGGCGAATCTTGGGGCGACTGCGGCGTCGGACTTTTGGAAGGCCGCGTCGAAGGTCTTCCTGCCACTCGGGCTGGCGGGAATCGTTCTTGGTGCATTACTGGTGAAGGCGTTTTCGTTGGCGTTTTGATCTGGCGGTAAGCAGTGATCGACTGGCGTTCGAGATTAAGCCCGGGCCGCAATTTCCTTCAGATGGGCCCTTGGGAACTGGGTATCGATACCAACGCGAACGTGGTTTACCACGCTCTTTATCGACCATAGAGGTGACAATGCTGAAGTTGATCGATGCCAATCCAATCGGATCGGACGCCTCCTGGACTATCGAATGTCCGGTACCCGGGGTGGTAATCATCAATGTGACCGTCGGTAGGAGCTTGACTCCTGTGCCACTCCACTGGAGAGCTGGGACATGGGAGAAGCCTCCACTTGACGTCTTTCTGAACGAAGAAGGGCAGCTCGTCGGAATGCAATTTGTCATACAAGACGAGCACCTAGAACTTGGATTCGGAGAAATGCCCGTGAAGGCCAAGACCGGTGCGCCGCGCTTTGACGTTAGTTTCTGGCCAACGGATCGATACAAGGATGAGACCATTTCCGTGTCTGCAAAACGGGTCCCTGGCGGAGAACTGGTCTTGCACATCGGTGACAAGGAGCCTATTCGCCAATCCTACGAGACAAGTCCGGGATTCGTTCTGTCTTTCGGGAGGAGTGATCAGTTAATGAGAATACAGATCGGACCGTTGACTAGTGATGACTGGGCCGACATTGACTCCTTCTCGCTCG
>CAYTVW010000213.1:0-3557 GCA_964441865.1 uncultured Acidimicrobiaceae bacterium | reverse complement strand
CCGATCCGAGGCGAAGAGGTTGGTGGTGAGGTTGGCGTTGTAGTTGGTCCAGTTGTCGGCGAGCTTCTTGGGGGTGAGCACCAGCACCGACTTGTTGCGCAGCTCGTAGTACTTGATAACCGCCAACGCAGTGAACGTCTTCCCGAGGCCAACACTGTCCGCGAGGATGCAGCCGTTGAAAGTCTCAAGCTTGTTGATGACGCCGGTGGCGGCGTCGCGCTGGAATTCGTAGAGAGTTTTCCAGATCGCACTGTCCTGATAGCCGGTGCGGTCATTGGGAAGGACATCCTCGGTAATGTCCTCAAGGAACTCCGTGAACAGGTTGTAGAGAATCAGGAAATAGATCCGCGCTGGCGAGTTCTCGGCATAGACAGATGCGATGTGGTCGCAGACGGTTTCGGTCACGTCGTCGAGCTGGTCCTGGTTGTGCCAGATCTGGTCGAAGAGTTGGATGTACTGCGCCGTCATCGGCGCGTCGTCGAGCTTGGTCACCATGTTCGAGACAGCGTTGCCGCGCTCGTACCCGAGGTCGGAAGAAGTGAATCCCTGAAGGGGGACATAGGCTGCCTTGTCGTCGACTATGGCAAACTGCTGCATCGGTGCGCCGGTCTTGTTCGACTTGAACTGCACCTTGCGGCGCACCCAGTCGGCGCACTCTCGAGCGATCGCTCGCTGGGTCAGCTTGTTGCGGAGACGAATCTCGAACTCGCTTCCGTAGAGCACCGACTCGCCGTGCCGGCCGTTCGGGATGAAGAACTCCCGCTGTGCCTTTGGTAGCCGATCTGTCGCGGTCGACGTCACGAACGACGGGGATGTGAAGATGAAACGGAGCTCGTCGATCTGCTCCAGTTCTTCCTTGAGAGCCTCAAATGCGAAGATCGAGAAAGTTGAGGCAGCTACGCGAAGTGTCGAGCCATTCTGTATTGTCTTGGCAAGGTCATCGCCTAACCGCGTGTTGATGTTGTCAATGATTTTCAACGTTTTCGACCCCTGTTTGATAAGCGTGGGATTCCCAAGAGACTGGGACGCTCCGGCACTGTCGCCACCTCGCTATGCCCGGAGAGTTATCCAACACAGCAGTGACATCGCAACAGAACCGCCGAGCCCGGCGCAACGAGACCGCGGCCCGAGTCGCCCAGCGAAGCCACGCCTCATCAGCCATTCCCAAATTCATTCGGCGCATAAGCACAAGCTCGTTGTCAGCATAATTGCATGGGTCAAGCCCCGCCGGAACTCAGACAATGGCATGAGCACAAGCTACTACCCCCGGGTTGCTGGCGCTTCCCGGGGTTTTGTCACCGCCTGGGGATATGTTTGGTCCCGGGACAAAAACGATGCGCCACCCTACGAAGAGAAAACAGGCCAATGGAAACACAGTGCCCGCGGCAACCGGAGAAGAACCCCGAAGAAACTTGGGAAAATCTCAAGTTGGCCGATAGTATCCGTGTGATGCCGAGCGACGAATCAATCGGGAGCCAGATTCGGAAGCTACGCGAATCGGCGGGCCTTCGGGCAGTCGACCTTGCTCAGACTTTGAATGTTGACCCCGCCGTCGTCTCCAACATCGAGCACGACAAAAGGCAAGTGAAAGCCCGCGAGCTTGCCACCATCGCCGAATTCCTCGGCGTCTCACAACTCGCCATCCTCGACCCCGACTCCCTTCTAGCAAGGCTTCCGGTTGCCCCGCGAACTACCGCCGGTGAACCGGTCGAACCCTCAGCAATAAAGCGTCTAAACGCCCTCGCCGACCTGCACCAGGTGCTCGACGACGCCGGACGCTCCTCCAGCCCACACCTTGGCGACGTGCCCAATGTCAAAGAACTCCAATGGCTCGACGCGGCCAACCGTTTGGCCGCTTGGGCCGATTCCGAGCTGAGCCACCTCGAAGGGAACGACGACCCCTTCACCAATCTCATCGAAGCGATCGAAAACCGATTCCACATAGACATCATGGTCGACCACATTGACACGGAGTCCCTGGTCGGCGCCTCCATCACCGACCCATCCTTTCCGATGATCCTGCTAAACGCCAAACAGCCTCGACCAAGAGCCCTGTTCACACTCGCCCACGAACTGTGCCACGTCCTCGTCAATGATGGCGAACAGATGATTTGGCATCACGACCTGGACCCGCGCAACGACAAAGAAAGGATGGCCAACGCCTTCGCTGCCGCACTGGCAATGCCTGAGAGACAAGTGAAGGAAATGCTCGGCGACAGCGGAGTCGAAGCCGACACCCTCGCCAACATGCTGGTCAAGTTCGGGGTCAGTTTCGAGAGCCTGACCTACCGAATGCACAACCTCCAAATCATCAACGCCGCAGGACGCGATCAACTCATAGAGATTGGATGGTCCGGTCTGGTCGAACAATTGGACAACGACCACCTGAGAAGTTCACTAATCGCCGCCTACGGCTCTCAGCCCGAACGTCGCCCACCGCGTTTCCTGACCCAACGAGCGTGGGAGGGTTGGCGCGCCGGAATCATCGGAGCCGCGCCCCTCGCCAGTCTGCTCGGCCAGAGTGTCGAAGACACGCTTCTGCTCAACCAATCCGATCACCAGATGACAGTGAGCGATATCGGAAGCATGTCCGATAGCAAGGATGATGACGTCTTGGCTTCCTTCAATGCCAACCCCATTTGAGAACGGAATCTGGTGACGACAGTTCTCCACGACACCGTAACTCTGAGGCACTTTGCCGCTGTCGAACGGAACAACATCCTGGAAAAACGTCATGCCGACAAACCCGAGCCACGCTGGTCCGACACCGTTCAGCACGAAATCGCCGATGCCGCCAAACATGGGACCAAGCATTGCGACGACATCCTGCAATGGGAATGGCTCGGCGAACCCGCATGCCCCGACGCGAATGAGATGAAGAAGGTCCATCAGATCCGGATTGCCCTGGCGAAGTTGGACGACCCGTCGCATGCCCACCTTGGGGAAGCCGAAAGCATCTTCTACGCCGAGAAAACCGGCGGACAACTCGCCACCGACGACGCCGCTGCCTACGAGTTCGCCAAGACCCGATCAACCCTCGGCCCCGGTCGGGTTATCGACTCGATAACGATCCTTCGGGCCGCGGTTGCAGACGGAGACATCACCGCTGATGATGCGGCCCAAGTCGCCGAAGCCATCGAAGCAGCCGGACGGTTCTTCCGGCCAGAACACCGTCGACCTCGCAACGCTTCATACTTCACCAGATAGCCCCGGTGCCTCGTGACACTCGGCACTCTCCAAATCATGCCGTTGCCTCCCGCTTCATCAGGCGAAGGCCCCGAAGTCATCCGCCTCGACCTCCCCTGAAGACTGGCAACTAAAGCGACTTCAGGTGATGCGTCTTCGGACCTCTTCAATGAAACCCGGGACACCAGCAAGGGCTAAAGCGTCGAGAAGCTGCTTCAGAGTGTTGGGCGCCTGACGATTGCCCGCAGCCTGCAAACCCAATTCCTCCAAGACAATCCCTGGAGCGAGATCAAGCTGATCGAGAAGGAACGCGTCAGGACTGATCACTTCAATTTCGAACGGGTCAACACTGATTGCCGGAAAGTCTGCCT
>CAYTVW010000212.1:0-3590 GCA_964441865.1 uncultured Acidimicrobiaceae bacterium | reverse complement strand
GCGTTAACCCTCCCGCCGAGACTCACACGGAACCACCCTTGTTCTGCTCCGCTCACTCGCACTTCACAGTGATCTATTCCAAGATCGATCACCTCGCCAACGAGTTGGGCCGGGTAAGAGAACCCGACTGTGGTCACCGGAATGGCGCTCCGGTCCACGAGGCGTCTCCCAGCTTGGTCGTCAACATTCACCACAGAGCGCCTTGACCGACTCGATTCAAACAAGGAAGCCTTAGCCTCGAAATACTCTTCCAGATCAGAATGGAAGTCGAGATGGTCTTGAGACAGGTTGGTGAATCCGGATATCTCAAAACTGACTCCGTCTACCCTCCCCAGGGTCAAAGCGTGCGACGAAACCTCGACAAAGACCGCTTTGGCTCCCGCAGTCACCATTCTCCTCAACAGGCGTTGCAGGTCGGGCGCTTCAGGAGTGGTACGAGAACTCGGAACACTCTCACCACCGATCCGAGTAGCCACAGTCCCAATCACACCAGAAATGTCTCCCCCTGCTCTCGCTATCGCTTCGAGCATGTAAGTGACAGTGGTCTTACCGTTCGTTCCAGTTATCCCTATCACCGGCACCTCGCGGCTGGGATCCCCGAAGACTGCGGCAGCTATCGCCCCCAAAGCTTTCCGCGTGTCGGGAACGACGATTTGGGGCACTGAGATCTCGATAACCCTCTCAGTCACAATGGCCGGAGAACCCGCTTCTACCGCAGCTCCGACGAAATCGTGACCGTCGGAATGGAACCCTTTCACAGCGACGAACAGCACTCCAGGCCCAGCCTGACGACTGTCGTGAGTCAGATCTGACAATACGACGTGAGGATCTCCTATGAGGCGTCCACCTATACGGCGAGCCAGTCCCGACACCGAATTATCCGATGAAGGCATCAGGCACAACCCCCAACGCGTTGAGGGCTGCCTCCATCACTTCAGCAAACGCCGGAGCGGCTGCCTTTCCTCCCGCGTGATACTCCTTGTCGGGAGAGTCGACCACCACCGCTACCACGACTTTCGGATCATCTATCGGAGCCATACCCACGAAGCTTGCCATAGTCTCGTCGGTGTAAACGCCATTCTCGGATTTGTACGCTGTCCCAGTCTTGCCCCCCACCCGATAGCCAGGGACTTGAGCCGCAGACCCCGTCCCTTCTGTCACGACCATCGCTAGAAGCCGACGCATAGTCCGGGCCGTCTCTTCCGAGATAACCCGCCTTTCGACCGGTTCTGACACCGAGACTTTTCCGTCCACATCCACGGTATGGCTGACGAGGAACGGCCTCGTCCAGACCCCATCATTTGCCACAACTCCATAAGCGGCAGCCATTTGAAGAGGGGTCACTGCCACCGAGTATCCGATCGCTGCCGAATGACGACAAGACGAACATCCCGGTTCAATACCAAAAGCGCCTGTAGCTTCGCCGTTGAAATCGACACCCGTTTCGGAGTCAAAACCGAAACCCGTGAAATACCCAATCATCGTTTCGAAGTCGAGGTTTTGAAGGACTCGTATGGTCCCTACGTTCGATGATTGCGCGAAGATTTCTGAGACTGTCATGTCCTGGGGAGCGTGCTTGTTGACATCATGAAAACAGCCGTATATCTGTTCTTCCCCTTCCTCGGCCGTCTCGCAGGCACCCTTGTATGATTCGAAGACGTCGGCAACGTTGTAAATGACCGTCTCAGCACTGACGCTCCCGCTGTCGAGTGCAGCTGCAAACGAGATCAACTTCATTGTGGAGCCCGGTTCATAAGCGCCTCGTACAGCGAAATTCCCGAAGCCCGGGTCTTCTTCGGTGGTCGGGTTGAGCACTCTCCGAGTCACTGGATCGAATCTGGGAGTACCCGCCATTGCCAAGATTTCACCAGTCTCCGCGTTCAGGGCCACAATCCAACAACCCTTTGCCCCAGTCTCCGCAACTGTGCGGTCACAGACATCTATTGCTGTGTATTGCACGGCTAGATCTATCGTCGTATAGAGATCGACTCCGGGTACTGCTGGTTCAATTAGTCGACCCGCTTGTGGAATCGAAACGTTGTTCTTGTTAGCCCGCTCGTACATCACTGTCCCCGGGATCCCCTGCAGAGCGTCGTTATATACGTACTCGATCCCTTCTTGTCCATTCCCATCGATGTCGACAATCCCCAACACTTGTGCAGTCTTCGACCCGGCCGGATAAACACGGCGGGGTTCAGATTCCAGGTAGATTCCGGGGAGCTCCAGGGCGCGGATCTGCTCGGCCATCGCCGGCTCGACTTGTCGTGCAATCCAAACGAATCGAGAGTCCTTGCTCAGCTTCTCGAACACCGGATTGGTCGCAATCCCCAACACCAGAGACACCTGTTGAGCAGTCTCGATTGGGTCTTCCACCAATGCAGGATCAGCGAAAACGCTCTGCGATTCGACAGTAATCGCCAGAGGGGAGCCTCCCCTGTCGAAGATGGAGCCTCTCGATGCCTTGACAGTCCGGGTCTCAGTTCGTTGGGCTCTTGAGCCCTCGCCCAAGTCTTCGGCCATTACCAGCTGAACGTTGACGAGCTGAACCCCGATGAACACCCACGCCAACGTAAACCCGAGACCGAGCATGGTTACCCGAGCTCGCCCCGGATTCGAACGTGCTGTGGATGAGACCATTCTTCACACCTTCTGTCGTGCAGCGATCAAGGTCGTTCGCCAAGTGCAAAAATCCCGGTCGACACCATCGGACCATCTTGTTCCACAAACCCTTGGACTATGAGAGTGTCTCTATCGTTGGGGAACACCATCCCCATCTGCTCGGCAAGTTCGCCAATTCTTTCGGGACTCTCCAGCTGAGCGACTTGGAGCGCCAGGTTCTGGTTCCGCAGATAGGCCTCGTCGATCTTCCGTTCCAACTCGGCCATCTGAAACGCCCCAGTGTCCAGCGCAGTCCGAGCCAACACCATCCCGAACATCACGAACGCGAACGAGACAATCACCAGGAAGAACCCCCAACTCAACGGACGTCTACCCTTCCGCTTCTTCGATACGACCTGTCTCCGAGCGGTGGTACGAGAGATTGTTCTTGCAGTCATGCCGCCCTCCTTTCGACAGCTCGGAGCCGGGCAGATCTGGCTCGTGGATTGGCCTGAATCTCCTGAAGAGAAGGTTTCACAGCTCGAGGAGTGAGACGATTGAGAGTCTCGTTTCCTCCGCAAACACAAACAGGAAGTCCCGGAGGACAGACGCACCGTTTCGGAGCGAACCGGCCTTTCACGATCCGGTCCTCAAGTGAGTGGTAAGAGATAGCTACACATCTTCCACCGACCTCTAGACGCGCCAACGCCTGGTCCAGTCCGGCCTCTACCGCTTCCAGTTCGTGGTTGACAGCGATTCTCAAAGCCTGGAACGTTTTCCGAGCGGGGTGACCGCGACGCCTAAGTGCAGCTGGAGTGGCGTCAGCGACGACTTTCGCCAATTCGAGGGTCCTCGAAAACGGGCGATTTCGGATTATCGCCTCCGCAATTCTGCGAGCCATCGGTTCTTCTCCGAACCTGGCTATCACGCCCCTGAGCTCTTCCAGCTCCATCTCGTTGACCAGATCCGCGGCAGTTTTGGGAAGCGTCGAG
>CAYTVW010000211.1:0-3653 GCA_964441865.1 uncultured Acidimicrobiaceae bacterium | reverse complement strand
CCCAGCGGATCACCGTAGAGAACTTCCGTCATGATCCCATCACCACTTCAGGACGGATCCCTCGTTCGTCTCGACGATGGACCGCCAACAGCTTCCCATGGAGGTCGCAGACTACGAGTTCAGACCCCACCGAGATCTCCGGGGGTTCCGAGAGCGTCCGGCCGTGACAGATCGAGGCCGCTTCTTCCTCGTCGACCCTGACCTTCGGTAGCCCCGACAGAGCCTCTGCTGGCTCCACTAACACTTCTTCCCACCGATCTAGCTCTTCGATTCCTAGTGATTCCGCCACTAGAAAAGACCCAACTCGAGTTCGTCGCAAGCTTGTGAGATGAGCGCGCCCGCCCAATGCTCTGGCAATGTCGTCGGCGAGGACCCGAACATAAGTCCCTTTGCCGCAAACAACCCGAATCGTTGAAGTCGGGTATTCGCCAGCTTCGAAAGCGAGGAGCGAGAGTTCGTGGACAGTTATCGGACGGAGAGAACGTTCCACTTCTATCCCCTCTCGGGCTAGATCGTAGAGCCTCCTCCCCTGTTGTTTCACGGCTGAGACCATCGGCGGAGCCTGCATCGTCTCTCCGCGAAACCCCTTCAACGCTGACTCCAACATCTCGGCGGTGAGTGTCATGGGTGAAGACTCCGTCACCTCGCCATCTGCGTCGAGAGTGTCGGTCGCTACCCCAAAACGGATATCAGCAACGTACTCCTTGTCGCCGTCTTGGATGTATCTGATTAGACGTGTAGCGCTACCCACAGCGACGACCAACATCCCCGTCGCCATAGGATCAAGCGTCCCTGCGTGCCCCACCTTCTTGACACCTGTGGCTCTCCTCACTCGGGCAACTACATCGTGAGAAGTGATCCCTCCGGGTTTGTCTATTGGCAGAAATCCCGTTTTCAAGTCTCCTCCACGTCGACCGTTGGCAGACGCCGAGTGATCTCGGCAACGAGGTCTTCCACTTTCCCCTCGAACGTAACGCCGGCCGCGTTGTGATGCCCACCGCCTCCCAAAGCGCCAGCAATCTCCGAAACATCAATCTCGCCTCTAGACCGCATGCTCCCTTTGACTTTTCCGTCGGGTGATTCTTTCACTAGAAGAGCCACCTCGGATTCTCTCGCAATTCTGAGAATGTCGATCAAAAGCTCCGTCTCTTCGACACTGATCCCAGCCTCTCGGAGGTCTTCAAGAGTCAGAACCGACCACACCAACTGGTGTTCCTTATCGAGAACAGCCCTGGAGAGAACTCGCCCGGCCGCCTTCAAATACCCGAACGGAGCCTCTTCATACATGTGCCTGCCGATCACTTCAGGGCGAGCTCCGGCCGTCAAGAGTTCCGCAGCCACTCTGAGCGTTTCTGGCGTGGTACTCGAATACTGAAAACGGCCGGTGTCAGTGACGATACCGGTTAGGAGGCAAGTCGCGGAGGTGGCATCTAGCTCCCATCCCATCAGTCGAATGAGTCGAAATACGATTTCGGCAGTGGCAGCCGCTCCCGGATCTATCACGTTGATATGACCGAAGCCAGGGTTAGAGATGTGATGGTCAATCACAATCAGACTCTTCGCACGGTGTGCCATCGGCAGCAGCGAACCGAGGCGATCGGCGGAGGCAGCGTCGAGAGAAATCATCAAATCGGGTTCCTCAGGTATCTCGGTGGGTGGAACCATCAGATCCAACGGGAGAAACCGATAATTGGCTGGGAGCCCAAAAGGCTCCCCATAGCTGCAGGACACTTCTATCCCGTGCTTCCGCATGAGCCAGGCAAGTCCCAGCATCGAGCCAATTGCATCTCCGTCGGGACCCAGATGACAGACCAACACAGCCCTCGGAGTTCCGGAAATGGCCTTGCCGGCCCGGTCGAGTTCTTCAGTCTGGTTCATTTTCACGGCCTTCAGTGTTGTCACTGATGCTTCTGAGCAACTCGTCAATGTATTCGCCACCCGTCACAGAGGAATCGTGGCGAAAATCAAGAGAAGGCGTGTATTTCAGATGCACCTGGTTACCGAGAAGATGCCTCAAACGTGGAGCGGCCGCCTTCAGCCCTTCCAAAGCCGATTCGACGTCTTCTTGATTCAGAGTGTCGAAGTAGACAACCGCGCTTCGGAGGTTCTTCTGAGTGTCTACACCAGTGATCGTCACCATTCCCAAGCGAGGGTCTTTGAGGTCTTCTATCGCCTCAGCTAGGACCTGCTTGATCAGGGAGTTCACTCTCAACATTCGCGAGTAGGAGGGATTGCTCATGATGGATCCTCCAAATAGGTGACTCGAACGTTCACTACTTCGGCTTTCCGTTGATCGTCAAGGTAGCGCCTCACCGCCTCAATGAGAGTGTCGAGGCATCCCACATCGCGAGCCACCAGAGCGATCCCCAAAGAACACCTTTGCCAGCTCTCCTGGAAATCGACTTCAGCCACACTCACCGACGCTACCTTCTTGAGACCTTCCGTCACAGGACGGACAACCGACCGCTTCTCCTTCAAAGAATGAGAATCGGGGATGTGAAGCTCGACTCTGAGAACCGCTGCTATCACCGTCAGGTTCGAGCAACCTCGCGGAAGGTGAAGCATTCGATGATGTCGCCTTCTTTGAGATCGTTGTAGCCGTCAAGGCCGATTCCACACTCATAGCCTTGAGCGACTTCACGCGCATCGTCCTTGAACCTCCGCAATGAGCCGATCATCCCCGAGTGAATGACCACGCCGTCACGAATCAGCCTGGCGTGGCCGGAACGTTGGATGACCCCCTCCAGGACATAGCACCCGGCGATTACTCCCGCTTTCGGAACCTTGAACAATGCGCGAACTTCAGCACTCCCCAAGATCACCTCGTGAGACTCCGGCGCCAACGACCCGACCAGCATCAACTCGATCTCTTCGAGCATCTCGTAGATGATCCCGTAGGTTCTGATCTCAATACCCTTCTCTTCCGCAGCGCGTCGCGCCTTGGAATCGGGGCGAACGTTGAATCCGAACACCACGGCGTTAGTCACCTCTGCGAGGGTTACATCGTTTTCATTAATTCCACCAACAGCTGAGTGGACAATCTCGACTTTGGCATCTTCACGCTTGATCTTGGCTATAGCTTCGCGCAAGGCCTCTACGGATCCGTGGGCATCAGCCTTGAGGACAATTCGAAGCTCGGTTTCGTCTGCCCTGAGCTGTTCGAGAAGGTTCTGGAGTCTGTCGACACCGGAGACAGGCTCTTGAGCCTTGGTTCGGATTTCGTCGGCTCGGTCGGAAGCGATTGAACGGGCTTCCCGATCTCCGTCGACGGCTTCGAAAATGTCTCCCGCATCTGGGACTTCTTCCCACCCGACCACAAGAACGGGAGTAGAAGGCCCCGCCTCTTCAAGACGTTGACCGGCGTGATCGTGCATGACGCGCACACGACCCGAGACCGACCCTGCAACGATTGAATCTCCTTGGTGAAGAGTCCCCCGTTGGACAATCACTGTTGCCGTCGGGCCCATTCCCTGATCCAATTGGGATTCGATTACTACCCCCGAAGCCCTCGCGTTCGGGTTGGCCTTGTATTCCTGTAGCTGGGCTATGAGGTCGATTACTTCCAAGAGACCGTCTATGCCCTGTCCGGTTGCGGCCGATACCTCCAAGGCCGGAATATCACCGCCGAGTTCTTCTGTGATCACGTCGTATTG
>CAYTVW010000210.1:0-3674 GCA_964441865.1 uncultured Acidimicrobiaceae bacterium | reverse complement strand
ACCCATTTGAAAGACTCCGCCATAACCCCATTTGTTGTTGCCCCGGACCGCGTTCGCCCGGAATCCGATCGACTCGCAATAGGCAACCACTACTGCTTCCGCTCCAACCTGCTGGGCAAGGTTCTCGAAGCCCCATAGTTCGGCTCCGTTCCACTCGGAGTCTCTGGTGGGCGGTTCTTCGGCCAGACCATCTACCGTCGCCATGCAGGTGAAAAGATCACGGATCATCAATGCCAAACCGTTCTTGTCGTAGCCACCCTTCGCCGTCTTCAATTCCATCGCTCTAGCCCGGTCGTAACACTCCTGATAACCCTCCGGGATTTCTGCGGTGCGCTGCCCCAAAGCCAGCCAAGTTGGGTCCTCTCCGGTTGATCCCTCGGGTCCTAGGATCGGGGTTGCGTGAGGAATGAAGTTCTGGCCGTAATCGAACAGGCCCAACCCGCTAGACGCTACATCGTCGCCTTCGCCCGTTTGAGCTGCCATTGCTGGAAGAGTCATCGCGTGGCCGGATATCGAAGTACCAGGTGAAAGCAGCACAGCCAGAGCCAATGGGACCAAGACCACCACTGACGACCCGACGTTGAGTAACCGCTTGGAGGGCGCGAGATGACGGCCCGGGCCATTCAGGTAGGCGGGTGTGTGACGAGCAAGGAATCGCCGGGGAATAATCAATCGGCCCTCGATTGAATGTCTCTTTTTGAGTGCGCGAAAACCATCGGCGCAGATCTGGTGGTTCTGTAGGGATTCGACGCTATGGACAACGCTTCGCAGAAACCTCTGCGGCGATCGTAGCCTGGGCCGACTCCAACGCGGCAAGCGGTTCTGTCTCGCCTGAAAGCACCGCCACTATGGCATCCTCCAAAGGCCCCCAATAGCATCCGCCCATGGGTGGGAGAGCCGTCCCGGAGTCCAAGGAGCGCCCCGCTTGACCAACAAGTCCGCCCACATCCAAACCCGGGATCACTGGGACTCGCCCCACTTTTGCCAGCTCAGTCTGCGACTCGACTGACACGAGATACCTGACGAAAGCTAAAGCCGCCGACCGAACCTCCGGCTCAACACCAGAAGCCAGGTAAACCGCTTCGGTTTGCATTAATCCCGAGAGTCGCCCCGAGTCGACTCGGGGAAATCGATCGATCACGAGCACATCAGGCCCGAGCGCAGCAGTAAGGCTTTCAATACTCCAAGTCCCGTCTACCAGATAGGGTGCAGCTCCTTCTCGGAACAACGCGTCATTCTCACCGGAGTAATACTCGATAGGGTCGCCGGGTAGAGCCTTCACCAACTGGAGCCAACACACCCCGGCAGATCCCGCGAATGCAGGAAGCCCGTCCGGACCGACAACCACTCCATTGCAGGCCGTAGTCAGATGCCCAAGCGAGAAGAACGCTCCCCTTTTGAACGAAGCGTTCGGTACTCCCGCCACTTCGGAAAGCGTCTCCAGTTCGGTAGTAACCAAGGTTCGGTTCCGGAAAAGAACGACGCCCCGAATTGTCTCCGGTACGCCCGCCAAAACCTCCCCTACCCTCAGCATGCTCAACGCCGTCGGATTCAGGATGTTCAGGAAATCGGATTGAAGATACGGGGTCAAGTCTTCGACCATCCCATTTTCAACAAAACCCCGCGCCCAATCAGAAGGACCCATGGCCAGCGTCGGACCGTTCCCCGCAATCCACGCTATGACCAACTCCTGACGAAGATCTTCCATTGGGACGAATCTCGTCTGAACAAGGATTCCTGGATTGGCCTCCTGAAACCGTCTCGCCACCTCGGCCAAACCGATCGACTCGCTATCGCTCCAACCATGCCAGATCGTGACAATCCCTCCGGCTGGTTCCGTCGTGGTAGACGTGATTGCGGCCGTGGTAGAAGTCGATTCGGTTGTCGAAGTCACCGAATCCTCGGCGGAAGTGGAGCTCGTTGGGGGATTGGAACACGCGGCGAACAGCAACACCGCGAGAACGATCGGTACTTTTTCCTTGACGATCAACCTCCTGGGATACCGAGGGTAATTGCCCGTTGGTGACTGATAGTTCCTTTCACATCACTTCTTGTGGGCCAAAAAGTGGGTAGCCTCTTGAATCGTGTCAGTGGATATTGCGGGTTTCGTAGCTGATTTGAAGGAGCATGCGATTGAGCACGGCTTCCACGTCCACGATGAGAGGCATTTCGTAGAGTCCTATTCGCTCCGCCAGTCTTGGGAAGTCGATCTCCACCCTGAAGCCGCATGCAACGGACCTCTAGATCTCCATATGGCCCTCGACGTTGATCCGCGGGTCCTACTCGGGTTCCAGGACAGGCTCGACGCCTTGGATGATGACTTCGAGGAACCCGAAGACGAGTGGAGACTGCAGCTCTACTTCAACTGGGGAATTCCTCCGCTCACCTCTCCACCCGACCTCCTGGTGTTGGCTACCGAATTGGCAGCAATCGGTGGAATCAACCTCCCGATAGAGGTAGCCGCCATCGATTCCTTTGGAGCAGTGACTGATCCTCCCGAGAGAAGGCTTCAACTGGTCGCCAAGACGGAGGTATCGCTCACCGCGATGCTGATGGGCCGAGAGCAACTCTGCGAAGAGCTCGACCGCGCTAGAGAGCTGAGCCTATTTCTGGTCGAGAACATACCCAAGTGGATGTCTTGACCCCCTGATCAGATGACTCCTTGAGAAGACCGACCGTGAACCTAACCCAACTCACGGGACTTGAGTTCCCTATTACCCGGACCCTGATCCAAGTGCCGAGTTCAGGGAGGACTCCGGGGAATCCCTGATTGTCCTAGCGATCGAGCGGACATATGATTTCTCCCATGAATGCTGCAGATACCACACGGAATACCACTTGGACTCGCCCGAAAGACGGTAGGTGGATAGCAGGAGTCGCCGCCGGCGTCTCTCGTGAAATCGGGATCTCAGCTGATGCGGTCCGGGTCATCTTCGTGGTAGCAGGCCTCGCTGGAGGGCTTGGGATAGTCCTTTACCTCGCTGGATGGCTAATCATGCCGGGAGAGGGCGAAGATCGTGCTCTGGGAAAGGATCTGGTCGACCATTTCGATGCGCAGGACGTCTACCGGATCGTGGCAGTAGCCCTCATTGTCATCGGGGCCGTAATCCTAGCGGGGTTGTTGATGGCCCATCTTGGACCGTGGATCATCGGGTTTGGTCTCGTCGCCATCGGCCTGCTCTTGCTGCGCAAGTGACCTGGTAGCCAACTCAGCCCACAGATGGTCTATCACGCCTCCGCCTGATAGTGATACACACCTCGACAGGTGCTGCCCGGTGTAGCTGCGAATTCGCCGACTAGCGGGAGACTTCACCGCCCAGACCAACAATCTCCTGAACCGGTTGGACGAACAACATGCCGTTTCCCGGCTCGTCGATGCAAAGATGTTCTCGGATCGCGTCAACAATGCCGGCGACTTGGGGAGTTCTAGTGAGGATCAGAACGATCTCTTTCTCCGGCTCAACTTCCATTGCGAAAAGCCGCTGTGCTTCGTGAATCCCTGATCCTCGAGCATCGATGATCGTCGCACCCGTAGCGCCAGCCAATCTGCTCGTTTCGACCACGCCTTCGGCTTTCCCTTTGTCAACGATCGTGTAGATCGCCGAATACTCCATTTTCCATTCCTCCTGTGAGCTCTGGCGCGTGTAGTTCTGACATGCCCTCATCCCGGCAAT
>CAYTVW010000209.1:0-3722 GCA_964441865.1 uncultured Acidimicrobiaceae bacterium | reverse complement strand
GAAATGTTCCTCATCTCAATACCCCTTCCACTAACAGCCGACCCCTTCGACCGGCCAACCAAACACCATTCAACACACACACACACACCTTGTCAACTAGCTAACAACATGAACACGGAGACAAGCGACTTCACAAAAAGAGGGGCCCGGCTGAAGCCGGGCCCCTCGGTCAATCATTGGGACTAACGATCATTCAGATGAATCTACGGACTCCTCCGGCTCGTCCGCAACAGTCCACAACCAGGAGTCCATCGCCGACTACGCCTCCGTGATACCCATTAGCTCCGGACGCCCCCGGTCCCCGTGTTGTTCTCGGCTAGTTCCCTTCTCTTCCCAGAACGCCTGCGGAGGAATCCTGAGGCTCCTCATAATCCTGGTGCAATGACCGCTACCGGATCGCTGCTCATCGGATGGTTCGCCCTTCATCAGGAGTCCAGTCTCGACCCGGCAAGCGTCGCCATATTCACCACAGCAATGATCGCTCACCTCGCCCATGACTTGGCGGAGCGGGTTCCCGCCACCGGATTCAATGCCATCTTCTCGACGACAAAAGCGGGCCTCCCACTCCAACTCCTGGCCGTGTACCGGGCTCCCCTGCGAAAGCTTCCAGATATGAGAACACTCGGGATATTCGAGTGGATGTGGATTCGGGGTACGGCCGAGATTCCGATTTTGGCGATCTGGCTCTGGGACTCCACACTGGGGAAGCCTCAAGAGGAACCCGCTCCGAAAGGGACTGAACACCTACTGGCTACAGACAGACTCCAGTTCTTGCTGGAGGCGGGTGATGTCGGCAGGCAGACGAGAGACGAAGAACGTGTCATACGCCACACCGTCCCGGGTGTCGACTCTTGCCCGATTCACCATGATCCAGTTGGAGTGAATAACCAGCCCCAGATCGTGAAGCAGGCCGACCCGATCGGCACACTCCACTTCAATCACCCCTCCTCCTTCACCCGAACTCCTAACCGTCACAACGGTCGGCACTCCCAATCGATCAGTCGCTCGATACGCCTCCCTCTTGATTGCCAGCGGAGCTTCAACGTCGTACCCCCCTCTGAGAAGACGATCAAGTTGTGCCTCGAGCCTCTTGATCCGGACGAGGCTCAAGTTCCTATCACCACCTTCGTCTCTCACGTCAAACGTGTCGAAGGCTCGACCGTCAGAACGGGTCGCAAACCTCGCGTCGACGATCGAGAACCGGTTAACGGCCAGGATCCCCGCCACGTCCGTAAGAAGCCGTGGACGATCTCGGCACATGCTGCAGAACCCTACCGCCAACCACGGAGAGACCGAGAGTGCCGTACCAGCTACCGAGCCATTACGAGCAAGATGAACATGATCCCTAATCTCCTCAGGGGTATGGCCACGGCGATACGCCTCACCGAACCCGGACAGGTGAGCGACAACCTCATCCCTTGGAAGCCCTCCCTGATCGACCTCCAACACACGATCGGCAACAACTTGAACCCGCGTCGCCTCCGGAACGGTTCGAAGGACCAGTTCCTGCTCAACTCTCCTGAACCCGCGACGCAGCAGTTCGGCTCGCCAAGGATTCCAAGTATCCGACCCGGTCGCCCGCGAGTCGGCCACGGTTAGCAGATACAGGTATCGCAGGGTTCTCAGGTCCACGATGTTCCCCTCCGCCCAATCGAGAACCAACCCGTCGTCGACATCCAACTTCACGGCCAAATCCGCAAGTAGAAGATGGTTCTCGACCAGTCGCTCCAGAAGACCAGTGTCTTCGGCCGACAAACCCACCCATTCGGCGATGGGATTCACCATCTTGCATCCAACCACTGCGTGGTCGCCGTCCATGCCCTTCCCAATATCGTGGACAATCGCAGCCCAAACAAGGAGTTCGGACTGGACATCGCCCTCCACGATTTCCCTGACAACCGGATCCTCATCCTCGTCGAAGATCTCCCAAACCTGGTGGACGGTGGCGAGAATGTGGTCGCCTACCGGAAACCTGTGGAATGCCACCATGTGGGGCTCGTCGTTGAGCCGATTGAGATGTGACAGGACTTCAGGAAACTTCCCTCTTCGAGCCGCCCTGGTCCAAGCCAAGCCTCGACTGGGAAGGCTCAGTTCGATTACTTCCGACGGAAGCTTCGGCTGGGGATCCTCTCCTCCTGACACCTCGGGCCAGGAAGAGTCAACCATCTCCTCCGTCGTCGAACGCGCCTCCAGCACCATCCTGCCTAGTTCCACCGGTTCGACCTTCAACCAGCGGGCGGCGATGGGACGCAGCTCGAAGTCGTACTGATCGAACACTCGACCCGCTGCGACATGAAGTGCGCTTCGGATCCGAGTGAGAGTTTCTCGAACGTGTTCTTCCAAAGGATCGCGCTCCAGTTCAGCGATTCCAGACGGTTCTAGGATTCGCCGACGCCAAGAGAGCATGTCAAGCGATCGGATACCTCCGCGACCCGTCTTCAAGTCGCTTCCCATCAGCCGATAACGCTCCCGCTTCCGACGTTGAAGCTCTTCGTTAGCCAACTCCTCCAGAATCGCGCCACATCGTCTCTTGAGAAGACGATCCAGTTGTTTGCCAAGCTCTTCCACAAGGCTCATATCCCCGTCCAGATACCTCACAGACAAGAGGGTGCAGAGAACATCGACGCGAGTCGCGGCCAAGCCTCTTGCCCCCTTCGGGGTATGAGTGAGGTGCCCGACGTTGAGATTGGCGTCCCAAAGAGGGCGAAGAACCCGCCGCACCAGCCCCTCGGGTTCCGACCCTTCATGCAGAAACAGAAGATCAACGTCGGATCGGATCGCCATCGATTCTCGGCCGAATCCACCGGTCGCGACCACCGCGACACCGGACGGGAGCGGCTGAGCAAGTTCCTTGATCGCCGACGACATCAGATCGGCCAGGCGCCGTTCCGCGCCAACTTCCCACCCGTTCGCGACCAGATGGTCGCGAACGGAAAGGAAGGAGGCGAGCGCCTTCGGCGCGTCAGTCACAAAGCGTCCGCTCCACGTTCTCCAGTGCGGATCCGAACCACTTCTTCCACGGCCATCACAGCAATCTTGCCGTCACCGATTTCACCTGTTCGGGCAACTTCCTCGATGGCTTTCACTACTGAAGCTGCGAATCCAGCAGCAACCAGAATTTCAATCCGAAGTTTGGGCACGAAGTCGACCTTGTACTCCGCACCTCGATACACCTCCGTCTGGCCAGCCTGCCGACCGAATCCCATGATCTCGGTCACCGACATGCCTGTCACTCCCAGGCTTCTCAGTTTCTCTTTCACCAAGTCAAGCTTGAAGGGCTTGATGAATGCGATTATTAGCTTCACTTCTTTCTCCCGTCTCAGTCGACCGTGTAAGCCCGTTCATCATGCAGAACCAAGTCGAGACCTTCTGTCTCCGTAGACTCAGAGACCCGTAGCCCTACCGTGGCATCCAGCACTTTGGCTAACACATACGTCGCAAGGAAGCCGAACACCATTATCGATACCACGCCGAGGCTCTGCTTGAGAAAGAACAAGAAGTTCCCGAACGCCCATCCATCCTCAACAACGGGGTTGAGCGCCGCCTGGGCAAATACTCCGGTGAGCAGAGACCCGATGATCCCCCCCACCATGTGAATACCCACGACATCCAACGCGTCGTCATAGCCAAACCTCTTCTTCAGGTCAATCGCCCACAGGCAGACTGCTCCTGCGACCAGTCCGATCACCATCGCCGACACGGGGGAAACGAATCCGGCAGCG
>CAYTVW010000208.1:0-3724 GCA_964441865.1 uncultured Acidimicrobiaceae bacterium | reverse complement strand
GAGGAGCGGCTGCGAGCATTTGAGGTGTTCCGCAATACCCCGTTTCCATCGTCCAAACAAGAGGCCTGGAAATACGTCGATTTGGATATCGATCTGGACAGATATCACCTGGTTGCCGATCCTGGCCAAGGTATGAGCCCGGGTCCGATCGTAGGGGAATTCCCAGACGGCACCAGCACGGTTGTCATAAGAGATGGATTCCTGGTCGAGAAGTCGAACTCGTCGGAGGCGATTATCGAGTCGGTGGCCGATCGAACATCGCAGAACGACTACTGGCCTGGTTTGGTGCAGCCTGAGACCGACAAATTCGCAGCTGCTTCCGCTGCCTTTGGGCATGACGGAGTCTCCGTCAGACTCCCACGCGGAACAACTGTTGGTCAGCCAATACTCATCGAGGTGCAGACGGTGACGCCTCGTGCGATCTCCTTCCCAAAACTGTTGTTGGAGCTCGACGAGGACTCTGAGGCTTCCGTGATCGTGGTATTCCGTTCTCCCGCTTCAGTCGACGCCGTCACCATTCCGGGATTCTCCGTGTCAGTCGGCGATGGGGCCAACCTGAAATGCACAGTAGTTCAGCAATTCGGTGGGGAAACGACCTCAGTGATTCATGAGCGCGTGAGAGTCGGGCGAGATGCGGCGTGCAAATTTGGTGAAGTCGGTCTTGGGGGGCGTTTCGCAAGGCTTGACTTGGGAGTGGATCTGGAAGGAGAAGGCGGGAGCTTGAGTTTCGATGGACTCTCATTTGGGGAGGGGAAGCAGACTCTCGACTACCGGATGCTGATCAGGCACATCGGGGCCAAGACAACGAGCAATGTTCACCTCAAGGGTGCTGTCGAGGACTATGCCAGGTCCGTATTCCACGGTCTGTTGAGGATCGAGGAGGGGGCTGCCAGAAGCTCTGCGTTTGAACGAAACCGGAACCTGGTTCTATCTCCGGGAGCGAAGGCTCATTCGGTCCCGAATTTGGAGATTCTTTGCGACGACGTGGTGTGCGGCCATGGATCTTCGGTGGGACCGCTTGACGAGGAACACCTGTACTACCTTCAAACGAGAGGTATCTCCAAGCCTCGGGCGGAGCGTCTACTCATCAGAGGGTTTTTCTCCGAAGTAATCAACCGGCTTCCTCATCCTGAGGTGGGTAACCCGGTGAAAGCGGCTGTGTACCGAAGGTTCGAGTCCGCTCAAACGGAAGGGAGAATCGGATGAGCTGGAAGGAGACGATTTCTCTGACGGATCTTCCCGAAGGTGGCGGGTCTCGGATCACATTGGGATCCGACTCGATTGCCCTGTTCTTGGTCGGAAATCAGGTATTGGCGATTGGTGATCGGTGTTCTCATGCCGAAGCCTCATTGTCAGAGGGGACGGTTGTAGGTTCCGAGGTCGAGTGCCCTCTGCACGGAGCCAGGTTCGATTTGGAGACTGGACGGCCGTTGTCTCTTCCTGCAACCCGTCCGGTAGCCACATACCCCGCCAAGGTCGAAGGTGGTTACGTCTATGTGGAAGTCGAAGAGCAATGACCCTCGTTATCTCTGACCTCAAAGCTCGAGTCGGCTCGCGAGAGATTCTGAGAGGAGTCGATCTGATCGTTGAGACAGGTGAGATTCATGCAGTGATGGGTCCGAACGGATCAGGGAAGTCGACGCTGTGCCACGTTCTTTCCGGTAGAGAGGGGTACGACGTCACCGGTTCGGTACGTCTGGATGACAGGGAGCTTCTTGGTCTAGAAGTGGATGAGAGGGCAAGGCACGGTTTGGTCCAAGCGTTCCAATACCCGGTCGAAATCCCAGGAGTGAGCTTGGCGGATCTTCTCAAAGAGGCTCTAGAGGAGAGAGAAAGGCCGAGTGACGGTCTATTGGGCCTCGCCGAACGGATGGGCGTATCTCAATTCTTGAGCAGGTCTGTTAACGATGATCTCTCAGGAGGCGAACAGAAGCGCTCCGAGATGTATCAGATTGCAGCGCTAAGACCACGGATGATCCTGCTGGACGAGATCGACTCAGGACTCGACATCGATGCCGTCAGAGACGTCGCATCCGTAGTAGAGGGGATGAGAGGGCCTGAAGTTGGGGTCCTGTTGATCACCCACTACTCGAGGATCCTCCGGTATGTCATCCCAGACAAGGTTCATGTGATGATGGGAGGGAAGATCGTGGAGTCCGGTGGACCCGAGATTGCCGATGAGTTGGAAGATGGTGGATACGAGAAGCTTCGCCAGCGTCGGGGGATAGTGGATTCTCCAGCCCAGGATGGATCTTCCTCAATTGGAGCGATCACCAAGACACCTTTCGACTGATCTCGGTTTCCTGTTCGGCTCCCAGTCAGTGAGTCAGGAATGGGCTACTGATTGTGAAGGGCTTTGTCAGCTGGTCGATGAGTGGGGTCGTCGAAGAGGATCCCCTCACTGTCGGTGTGCACTCCAGTCATTCCGTATGCCTTCATCAGGTTTTCTTGGGTGAGGACTTCACTGGGTGGCCCCCACGAGACCACCCGACCGGCCAAGAGAATCACATGGTCGGCTGTGCTGGCTTCAGCTATGTCGTGGGTGGTGAGGACGACCGTGCATCCGTGTTCTACTTCGGCGTGGATCACTTTGTCTATCGCTCTCATTGAGACAATGTCTAGGCCAGTGAGCGGTTCGTCGAGGAGGAGGATGTCGTGATCTTGGGTGAGTCCTTGGGCGACGAAGACTCGCCGCCTTTGGCCTCCGGAGAGCTCAGAGAGATGGAGGTTGGCAAGATCGGTGACTCCCATGCGCTCTAGGGCTGCGTCGACTCGCTGTCGGTCGGAACGTGTCAGGCGTCGGTATGGACCAGTAGTGGAATACCGACCCATTGTTACTACCTCGCGGACTGTGACCGGGAGACTCTCGTTGACCTTGGTGGTTTGGAGGACGTAGGAGATCCTTCGTGCTCGCCCGTCAAGTGGGTTCACAGTGAGGGTCCCCGAGGAGGGCTTTATTAGTCCTGATACTCCATTGAGGAGGGTGGATTTCCCGGATCCGTTGGGACCGATGAGCGCAGTGAGACCTCCAGACGGTATCTCAAAGCTCGCGGCGGCGAGAGCAGTCCTCCCTCCCAACCTGAACATTGCCTCTTTGGCTGTAACGGACGGATTTCCTATTGGCATTTGTGGCATCTCCCGGCGATCTCCAGCGTGTGTCCCTGGTTCTCACAGCCCACGCTGTGCGCGATCTCTTGGATTATTCCCAAGAGACGGGTTTCCAGTTCTGGGGGAACATTGAAGTCTTCGACATATCCGCATTCGACACAGACGAAGTGGTGGTGGTGTCCCGTGAGCCACTCCGCGAGTTCGAATCGGGCAATCCCCTTAAGCCCAAGGTGCGGCTCAATGATCCCAGCTTCTTGGAGAACAGCCAGAGATCGGTACAAAGAAGAGAGGGGGATGGCACTTTCGAGGTCGTGTTGGAGTTCAACAACGGACCTTGGTCCGGGCGCTTCCGATAGGGCCTCGATCACTGATCGACGGGCCGCGGTGAAACGGATTCCATGTTCCCGAAGCCGTGTCTCGATCTGTTGGGTAACGGATTGCGTAGCCACGAGGCAGATGATAGCATAACTGATAATAAGAATCATTCTCGTTATGCATTGACGATATGGAGGAACCTTGTCTCGTTCTTGGCGCAGTCCTGGCTCGAATCGTTCACTTGGGCGACTATCTCAAGCCGTGGGGTACTTGATACCAATCATCGCGTTAACTCTTTCGG
>CAYTVW010000207.1:0-3739 GCA_964441865.1 uncultured Acidimicrobiaceae bacterium | reverse complement strand
ATCACCTGTTTCTCGGGGGTCGACTCGGCCGGGAACACTTGGCCTGGCTGTGACTACACGATCGACGGTGCCGGTGGATGGTATGACGCAGGCGACTACGGGAAGTACACGGTCAACACAGCATATGCATTGTGGGTTCTGATGAACCTCTACGAGTATCTGCCTTCAGCGATACTCGACCTTGAGGCCGGAATTCCTGAGGGAGGGAACGGTATCCCCGACCTCCTTGATGAGATCAAGTGGGGTATGGAATGGTTGCTGTCGATGCAGGTCCCGCAAGGGGAACCTCAAGCAGGTATGGCCCACCACAAACTCCATGATTTGAGCTGGTCTGGGCTTCCGTCGATGCCAGCGACCGAGTTCGACAATGATCCAGAGAACCTAGACCCGGCGAACGGTCGATACGTGTACCCGCCGTCGACAATAGCCACGCTAGATCTGGCGGCCGCTGCGGCTCAGTGTTCGAGGCTGTTCGCCGACGCCGATCCCGACTTGGCGGCCCGTTGCCTAGTGGCGGCGGAGAGAGCCTGGACCGCCGCTCTGGAATACCCCAACGAGTTCACTGGTTCGGTGCCGGGGAGTGGTGGCGGCGATTACGCCGACACCTATGCCGAAGACGAGAAGTATTGGGCCGCGACAGAATTGTGGTTGTCAACTGGGAACGAAGGATATGCCGAGGCAATGGTTGAGGCTTCGGGCCCATTGACGGGGGCTCGGACGATCGCAGCTTTCCAGTGGCCGGATACGGTGAATATGGGCGTTATAAGCCGAGCGGTTGCTTCGACGGACGAGGCTGATCGAGAGGAGGCCCGGCAACAGGTTATCGCTTTGGCTGACTATCACCTCGCGATTCAGGACACCCAGCCGTTTGGAGTCCCTCTCTCAGAGTTGGTTTGGGGCTCTAATGGGGACGCTTCCTCGGTGGCAGTAGTGTTCGCTCTGGCTCACGACTTTTCCGGCGAAATCCGATACTTGGAAGGCCTGGAGAAGACCGTGGATTACCTGTTGGGACGGAATCCATCTGGGATCAGCTTCGTAACCAAATATGGGGCTCGGTCGGCATCGCATCCTCATCATCGGTTCTGGGCGGGAACCGAGAGTTATCCACTCCCACCGCCGGGAGTCCTGGTGGGAGGACCTAACGAATCCGCCGCAGATCAGGCGGCGGCGGATGCCGGACTAGCCGACATGCCGGCTGGAGCCAGGTATGTGGACAACATTGAGTCTTACAGCACCAACGAGGTAGCGATCAACTGGCAGGCGCCTTGGGTGTGGATCACCCAATGGATGGAGGCGAAGGCTTCGGGAGAGAATGGAGAAGAACCGGGGCCAGGGTCCAGTACGATCCCCGAACCTTCGGAAAGCGATGGCGTCGACCCGGAGATCATCGTCATAATCGGAGTTCTGGTGTTGGGCTTAGCAGCAGGGACCATCTTCGAGATCAGAAGAAGAAGGAACGGGGACTCGGCCGACGAAGAATGATGAACGACGTTTCCCCCGGTCTGGATAGACGCCGCTAGCCTTTCTTATCATGAAGACTCCTGTGCGTTTGGCGGTTACCGGCGCGGCCGGCCAGATTGGATACCAACTGCTATTCCGCATAGCCTCTGGACAGATGCTCGGCGATGATCAGCCGGTAATCCTTCAGATGCTGGAAATCCCGGCGGCAATGGGCTCTCTGATCGGAGTAGTCATGGAACTCGAGGATTGTGCGTATCCCCTCGTAGCTGGGATCGAGGCAACCGACGACCCCTATGAGGCGTTTGAGGGGGTATCAGTGGCGATGCTGGTCGGTGCCATGCCCCGCAAGGCCGGGATGGCTCGTTCGGATCTCCTGGAGGCGAATGCGGGGATATTCAATGTCCATGGCCGCGCACTCAACAAGGTTGCAGATCGGAATGTGAAGGTAGTGGTGGTAGGGAATCCGGCGAACACGAATGCGTTGATCACTTCTAGGAGTGCGCCCGATATCGATCCTTCCCATATCACGGCGATGACGAGACTCGATCAGAATCGAGCGATGAGCGCATTGGCAACCAGGTTGGGTGTCTCTGTTGCCTCAGTCAAGCGCCTGGTGGTTTGGGGGAACCATTCGGGGACGCAGTTCCCCGACCTGTTCCACTGTCTGGTTGACGGAAAACCCGCTACAGATCTGGTGGACTCTTCATGGTACGTTGACTCGTTCATCCCCCGAATCTCGGGGCGAGGTGGGGCCGTGATTTCGGCCAGGGGCTCGTCGTCGGCGGCTTCCGCGGCGAAGGCGGCGATGGACCATATGAGAGATTGGATTATCGGGACTCCGAAACGGGATTGGGTGTCGATGGCCGTACGGTCTGACGGTTCTTACGGTGTTCCTGAAGGTCTGATCTCTTCGTTCCCATGCACTACCAAGGGAGGCGAGTGGAGCATTGTGCGAGGACTCGAGATCAACGAGTTCGCGAGGGAGCGGATTGATGCTTCCGTCGCCGAACTGGTTTCTGAGCGTGAGGCTCTGGATGCTCTGGGGGTTTCTTCGGGCTAGTCGGAGAGGACGCTCTTGGGAGGTGCTGTTGGCGAGTTCGGTGGTCGTCAATCACGGGGTCTCGGAAGGGTTGCTTGATTCGAACTCAGAATGCGAATCGTCCGAGCAGGACTCTCCGGCAGGATTGTGCTGTCATTGTCTAGGCTTCGAACGGATCAAGTTGCAGGGAATTGTCAGACGGTTGGGTCTCTGAGAGAAAGGCAGCGAAGTGAGTCGAGTCGGATACGGGCTGAACAAGGCGACGGTTCTGTTGGTGATCGGAGGGCTGTGTCTGAGTGCCTGCGACGATGGGTCTCCGGCCACGACCACGACGATCACCGAACCCGTGGATGACACTACAACCTCAACCACTGAGCCAGTGAACGCGGTCGAAATCAGATGGGGCATCTGTCTCGGAGGATGCTCCGAAGATGAGATCCAGGGGCAAGTGGCGATTGCGGAACGTTTCAACAACGCCCAGTTGGAGGTTCATGTCTCGACCGTGGTGGTCGAATCCACTCAAGTACTTCAAGAGGTTGCTGAATCTGGTGAAGGAGTCGACGTTGTCGGCCCTATCGACGGAGAAACCGCCAACGTAATCGAGGGTCTTTGTGGTTCTGGTGAGGAAGCCTTCTTCAGGCTGAACGACCTAGTTGCAGCCAAGGGAGTTGATCTCTCCACCTGGCCGGAGGCTCTTGTCGAGGGCTATATGAGGGACGGCAGTCTCCACGCTCTCCCGTTCGCTGCCAACCCGTCGGTGCTTTGGTATAACAAGGAACTCTTCGACGCTGCCCGGTTGCCATATCCGCCGCTGGGGGCTGGGGCTCTGTATGGGCCGAAGACCAAATATGAGGGGGAGTGGGATTTTCAGAAGTTGGGAGAAATCGCAAGGCTCCTTACCAAGGATTCCCACGGGGATAACTCCACTGAGAGAGGATTCGATAGGTCCGAGGCGGTGCAGTGGGGATTCGCTTGGGTTGGGAGAGACCGATTGTTCGACCAGGGGTCCCATTGGGGTGCTGGCACTGTGATCTCCGAAGATGGCGAAATCGAGATACCTCAATCGTGGGAGGATGGGTGGCGCTGGTATCAGGACGCCGTGTGGAATCAGGAGTTCTCTCCTTCAAGAGAAGAATTGGGTTCGGATCTTCTCTCCGGGAACCCTTTTCTGTCCGGGAAGGTCGGAATGGTGATTGGGAGCGCCACCATGGTGGAGGAATTGGCTGGGCGAGACTCGGA
>CAYTVW010000206.1:0-3764 GCA_964441865.1 uncultured Acidimicrobiaceae bacterium | reverse complement strand
TCTGGATGAGTTCGCCGACCGTCCGAATACGGCGGTTTCCAAAGTGATCGATATCGTCGGTCATGACTGGAACTTCGACACCGCGATGAGTCACCATCGTCTGGGCACCAGAGTGAAGGGCGATGAGATAGCGAATGGAGTCGACGATGTCTTCATCCCGAAGCATGTTCAGGCCTTCGCCGCCCTCGTCGACAGGATCGCGGAACTTCTGGCCCAGCTTGTAGCGACCAACCCGAGTGAGGTCGTATCTCTTGGGGTTGCGGAACAGAGTCTGAATAAGGCTCTTCGCAGATTCCACCGTTGTCGGCTCGCCCGGACGAAGCTTCCGGTAGAGGTCGATCAACGCCTCTTCCTTATTGGTGACAGCGTCACGTTCAAGGGTGTTTCGGATCGATTCAGCGTTGTCGAACAGAGCCAAGATCTCTTCATCGCTCTCAGCAATCCCCAGAGCACGCACGAAAGCAGTGACATACTGACGGCGCTTACGGTCGACTCGGACACCAATAGTGTCCCTCTTGTCCGTGTCGAACTCAAGCCAGGCTCCCCTTCCGGGTATCACTTTCCCTGCGAAAATCCGGCGGTCTGAAGTCTTGTCAGCGGTGACGTCGTAGTAAACGCCCGGAGATCTGACCAGCTGGGAAACAACAACACGTTCCGTTCCGTTGACAATGAAGACGCCGTCGTCAGTCATCATCGGAAAATCGCCGAGGAAAACCTGCTGCTCCTTGATTTCGCCAGTCTCTCGGTTCATGAACCGAGCCGTGACAAAAAGAGGCCTTGCGTAGTTGTTATCTCGCTCTTTCGCTTCTTCGATAGTGAGAGGCGGATCGCCGAAACGATGGTCCGCGAGTTCCAGTGCCAACTGGCCCTGGAAATCCTCGATCGGAGAGATCTCTTCGAAGATCTCCCTGAGACCTTCGTCAATGAACCACGAAAATGATTCGTGCTGAACAGCAAGCAGATCGGGAAGCGGGAGCACTTCGGGGATCTTGCCAAAGGAAAAGCGCTCGGCGACGCGCGAAGACAAGAGAGGCCTCCTTGAGGGTCCGGACAACCAAGACGCGAGACATTAACCGATTCGTGAACAGTTCACAAATGGGCGAGGAACAATATCCCCACTTACCTCGGGGTCTCCGCCCTTTTCTAGGTTGTCCGAATCGGTCTCTTGCTGACCAACCGTCGTTTCGCACGGCAGTCACAAACCGAGACGGGCTACCCGCGCCCAGAGCGCTCTAATAGCTGATGGGCAATATACGGCACATCCATCGACCGTGTCAACGAGTCCGGGGCTTTCATCGGCCCCTCCGCACCTCGATTTGGCTTATGTCCCCTCACCCCAAGTCTCGATTCAGCCCGAGGAATCCGAGGAGAACTGCAGGTCGAGACAGGGAGAAGGGTCCATTTGAAGAAATTCGCAGAACCGGGCGGAATCTCCCCCGATCCCCACTGAGACGCTAGTCACTGTTGGATCAGACACAGCAGTCAGGTATACCTGACTCAAGAACACAGACGAGGCCATAGAAGCGCTGAGATTTGGAATATCCAGCACTTCTTCGGTGAAAGAGACGAGGAGCCTTCCGCCTTCTCGGCGGGTAGCGAAATCGATCGGCGACCTCCAAAAAGTCGAGTCGAAGCCCGCCTCGATCTCCTCTTGACTTAGGTCTCCGGCAAACAGAGCGGATAGAGACTCTTCGGCCGAACCGAAGACACGGAAAGGCGAAAACGAAACACGGATGTCTCCACCGACATCGCAGGTGTAAGCCACCCGCGGACCCCCTTCTAGGTCAGTCCCCGCTTCAGAACAGTCTGATAATCCAAGGTCTAGGTCTGCCTCCGGAACCGTAACGTCGGCAAGCGTTTCGGAGCTCGGACTATTCCCAACCTCTGACTCTCCTCCCATACAACTGACCGCCAACAAGGCGGCGAAGCCCACACCAGCACTTCTGGTAATCACACTCATCTCTTCTCCCGATCGACACTGATGCCACACCACAGATACACCAAGAAGGTTTACAGGGAATCCCACGCCGTCGAGCAGACAGATTCATGGAATTGCGCAGACAACAAGTCGGTGTTCTGTGGGTCTACGGGAACCGAGACACCGAGAACGCCTGCTCCTCACTGATCGGGAAGACGATCCACTTCTCCGGCACGCTCGAGCTCATCTCCAGAAGTAAGGTCTATCGCGACCTCGATCTGAGTGCTCACAGATGCAACGAGGCCTCCCATCGTGCTTACGAAAGCCTCCAACTGACCCATTGTGATCAGATTCGTGTTTGTGAAACGGATCCCCGATTCGCCCATTGGAACCACCGGGTATACGGACGCGTTAGTGAAGAACCCACTCTGGAGCAGTCCGGCCGCCACCATCGCCGTGTCTTCGGCTTCTCCGATCCGCACGAACCAGACCGGAGTGGGGGTGTTGTCCATCACGTCCAAACCGTTCTCTCCAGTGAGAGACACGGTCGCCTCTATCTGTCGATAGAGCTTCTGTTGGAGACCTTCAAATTCGTCAGAAAGCAGGATATTGGCGGCGGCCACCCCGGCCCCGAGAGACGCCGGAGGAATAGGCCCGGAAAAAGTGAAAGTGGTCCCACGCGCTCCGACATATTCCGGAAGATCAGGATCCCCAAAGGCCAGAAAGCCTCCGTTCGCACCGAATGATTTCGAGAGTCCACCTGAAACCACTATCCGCGGATGGACACCAAGCTGCTCCAAGGCCATCCCTCTTCCGTTCCGACCGGCCCAGCCGAAACCATGAGCGTCGTCCACATAGAGATGAAGATTCCCGAAACGGGTAAGCATCTCCGATAGCTCCCCGAACGGCGCGTAATCCCCGTGCATCGAATAGAGGCCGTCGGCAAAGTACCAGACCTTCTTGTAGCTCTCAGAGTGTTCCTCAAGGAGGTCGTTCAAGACCGTCATGTCGTTGTGGGGAAGCTTCATCACCGGGATCTGTCGAGCCTTGAGAATCTCGCACGCGGTGTGCACCGAAGAATGCGACTGACGATCCATGAACACCATGTCGTCCGGACCGACCAGAACCGGAACCGCCCCGATGTGGCCGAGAGTAGTAGTCGGTGCCAGCAACACATGAGCACCAGTTATCAGATTCATTTTCTCGATCAGCTCCCCATACAGAGAAGCCGCCATATAACGAGGTGACGAACTGAGAGAACTCGAGAACCGGTCCAGTGCCCTCTTGGCACTCTCGATGACCCGAGGATCAGTGTTCAGGCCCAGATATCCGCACGAACCGAAATTCACTATCTCGCGGCCACCTACTTCGATAACCCCATCGTCGCGTAACAGGTCAACCCGAGCGTCAGCGAGACCCAATTCGCGGGCGTAGGCCACGTATTTGGCGAAGAAGTCCGAGACCTTGACGTGTTTCGCAGCCGCTTCCGTCCCCATACCAGCTCCCTTCCGGAACATTGGGAGCCGACACAAGCTCCCCTCCGCTTTGTGACTCAGGCTGTTGGCCCATACTCAACCATACCCTTGACAACGACGGCAGAGCCTCCAGATCGCAACCAATGATCAAGAAAACGTTGGTACTAGTCCGCCAACCAGACCCATGGCAGGGTCATCGCCAATCCCGAGCTGATTTTGGAACAGATAAAGGAGCACAAAGATGACTGCCGCTATGACAAGGCCAATCAGCCACTCCGGGACTCGTCGAACCGCCCCGTTCCGCCCTAGATGCTCTTCACGTTCTTCCTGGTCTTCAGTCATGCGTCACCCACAGTTCTCACGGTTGCATC
>CAYTVW010000205.1:0-3796 GCA_964441865.1 uncultured Acidimicrobiaceae bacterium | reverse complement strand
GGATGGAAGAGACCGACATGGCTGTGGTCGTATCGGCATCGCAGAACGAGATCGCCGACATGGAAACTAAAGGGGTCGACATCAGGCCGCATCGGAAACGGATGGCCGACGAGGATCTGGACAAGAGATTCAAGGAGCCGTCAGATCCTTTAGAAATCGTGTTCTTGTGCGCCATGTGGCTGACCGGATTCGATGCGCCGGCCACCTCCACTATCTATCTCGACAAGCCGATGCGCAACCACACCCTCATGCAAACCATTGCCCGCGCCAACCGGGTTTTCCAGGACAAACAGGCCGGCGAGATCGTCGACTACGTCGGAGTCTTCCGGAATCTGCAAGAGGCACTGGCCGTTTACGGATCCGGATCGGGCGGTGGCGTGAAATCCGGCGATCTGCCGGTGGCGCCGAAGGACTCCCAGGCCGAACACCTTGGCGAGGTCCTGTCGGAGATTTCTGTCTACGCCGCCGACCATGGAGTAGACCTGGCGGCGGGGATCGGCGTGACCGGGTTCGACTGGGTGGCGTGGTTGGCTAAGGCGGCTGACCAGATTCTGGCCTCCAACGACGTCAGGATCGAATTCTTGGCCCGCGCCGACCTGTGCGCCAACCAATGGAAAGCGGTAAAACCCCACCCCGCTGCCACCGCCGCCCAGCCGATGATGTCGGTGATAGTGCGGCTTGCACAGCGGATACGGATGGAGATCGGGAAACCCGACATTTCGGGGGTTCTCGCCTCGGTGGAGGCACTCCTGCAAGAATCCGTCGACGTGGTGCCGTATGCGATCGAAGAGGCGCCACGAGTCGACCTCACCGCTCTCGACTTGAATGCTCTCTCGACTCTGTTTGGTGCCGGGCGACGGGCTACTGCGGCTGCGCGACTTCAGGCATCCCTGGAGACCCAACTGGCTCGGATGGTTCGATTCAACCCAAGCCGGATCGACTACGCCGACAAGCTTCAGGAAGCGATCGACAGATTCAACGCCGGGTCGAAGAACATTGAAGAGTTTTTCGGTGAGCTTACGAAGCTGGCGGTGTCTCTTTCCGACGAGGAACAAAGGGCGGTTCGGGAAGAGCTGACTGAGGAAGAGCTTGCCATCTTCGATCTTCTGACCAAGCCGGATCCGGCACTGACCAAGACCCAGGAGGCAAAGGTGAAGGCGGTGGTTCGGGGCCTGTTGGACAAACTGAAGGGTGAACTGCTGGTGTTGGACTGGAAGCAACGCCAGACCACCCGAGCCGCCGTCCAAGTCGCGATCGAGAAGGAGCTCGATCGGGGTCTCCCCGAGGCCTACGACCGGAGCCTCTTTGCTCGCAAGACCGCCGCGGTGTTCGAACACGTATTTTCTGCGTATCAGGGGGCTGGCAAGTCCATCTACAACGAGGCGGCGTGATGCTCGGGTATCGCGGGCACAACGACTGGCGCGATATGTCCGAGTTCGTGGTGCACTTCACGAGCGCCACTGGCGATGGGAAGACCGCCCTGGGTAATCTCAAATCCATTGTCCGTCACCGGAAGGTGGAGGCTCGGAATGATTTCGGAGCTGCGAAGGGTCTGGTTATGCCTGAGCAAACGCAGAAGTCCGCTTGTTTCAGCGAAATCCCACTTGACCTGCTCGATCGACTGGTCAAACGCCGTAGCTCCTACGGTGTCGGGTTCCGCAAGGATTTCCTGGTCAGAGCCGGTGGAGCACCTGTGTGGTATCTGGAGGAATCTTCAACGATCGCCAAAGCTGTGAGAGAACTCAGGGTCGCCGTAAGGGACGCAAAGGACTGGGGCAGTCCTTTCTGGACGCTTACCCCGTTCATCGACGAGCAGTGGGGTGGGAAGAGTGAGACAAAGCATCGGTTCGAATGGGAGCGGGAGTGGCGGGTTCCGGGTGAATTGGGGTTCGGTTTGGACGATGTGATGTTCGTATTCGTTCCCAAGCAGGAACACGAAGACTGGAACTGCTTTTGGGAGAATGTGACAGGTGGCACAGGCGGTTCGGGGCTCCTGTTTGTCGACCCTCTGTGGGACGAGAACCGACTTCAGGATGCATTCAGGGAGGTCCGGTGCTCGGGTGTGTGAGCCGGAGCAATACGTTGAGAAGGGTTGGCATACCAGTGCCACCAAGGTGATCGACTCGGCAATCGTCGGATTCTGTATCGCAGAGCGACTCGACACCGGCACCAAGGCGGGAATGTGAACCGGGAGAAACGGTGGTGGAGATTGATTCACCTGCGTAGGCGACTTGGGCTTACCGCCCTGTTGGCGTTATCCATTCTCTTGCTCGGATTCTTGGTGCCACTGAATTGGCAGACTCGGCAAGTCGAATCGCGGGAAGACATGTTGGATCTTCGGTTCGGATGGCCGGTCGAGTTCATCGGCCAGAACCAGGAGGCCATGGAGCCTGAGGTCTTCCCCGCAACGGTGGGTCTCGACCACTACAAAGACGCCCCAACCAGGATATTTCTCGGGGGTTCGTTGTCTGCGCTGGCCTGCTCGTTCCTTTTGGCGTCGGTAGTCGTCGGACTGAATGAACGATCGCAACACCGGCGCAAGTTTGGGCCTCGGTAGTAAGAGGGAATGCGACTTAATCCTATGTCGGGCGTGTGCGTGGGAGTAATGACGAGTTAGCAACGAAAGATGTGGCCAAATATTGCGCCGGAGGTGCATGCGGGACTAGCGGACCGGATTTGGTCAAGGTTGCTTGCAATCTTGTCGTTGATGATTGATACTATTTCTATATCCCCCCGATCGCTTAGGTGGTCGGGTGCGAAGCCCGCCTCGGCGGGCTTCTGCGTTTTTGTCGGTTAATCACCATCCTGCAGGCTTCCGAATAGTCCCGTTGTTGTCCTGGAGTGTTTCGGGCAACTGACACCAGCGCAGCGTGGATCGCCTGAGCTCTGCCAGGCGCGTTGTCAATAGCGTCAGGCCTGCCTACGAGGGCCGGAAGAGGCTTGCGAATTTTTCGAATTGGGCTATCTTCCTTTCTAGCAAGGAGAACTGATTTGGCTACTGCGATATTCGAGCGGACGGTGCTTCCCCCTGAAGATCCAAAAGAATCACTAGATGAACTGGGTGCTGCTCTCGCGGTGTCAGAACGCGATTCGGCCACGGCTTTCCTGGACGTGAAGGGGGAATGTCTCGTAGTGCCTCGCGAAGTGGTCGAAGTGTTGAGAGGTGTAGTAGAAGCGATGTCGAGGGGCCAGGCGGTCACTGTTGCTCCCGTGCATCTTCGTCTCACAACCCAAGAGGCCGCCGATTTGCTGGGTGTGAGTCGCCCAACGCTCGTGAAACTTCTTGAGGATGGCGAAATTCCCTTTGAGCGGCCAGGGCGCCATCGGCGTGTCCGACTTGCTGATCTTCTCGCCTATCGCGACCGCGCGTCGAAAGAAAGGCGTGCAGCACTCGACAGGATGGTCGCAATCGCCGATGATGCTGACATGTATGAGCTGACGGCTACGCCCAAGCGGACCCGATGACTTGTTGTGTTATTCACTGTCGTCCTTGACACTTGCGTCCTCTATCCAGCGCATCTTCGAGATACCCTGTTACGGCTTGCGGAACGTGGCCTGTTTCGAGTTCTTTGGTCGTCGGATATCATCGACGAACTGCGTAGGAACCTTGTTGAGGTCGGGATCTCTTCGGAGTCGGTGGATCGTCTGATAACAGAGATGTACAACGCGTTCCCTGATGCGGAGGTGACGGGGTACAAATCACTGGTCCAGGGTCTCGGATGCGATCCAAAGGATCGGCACGTTCTTGCCACGGCTGTCAGATCCGATGCGGCTGCGATTGTCACATTCAACAAGG
>CAYTVW010000204.1:0-3811 GCA_964441865.1 uncultured Acidimicrobiaceae bacterium | reverse complement strand
CTTCCGGGTGTTCAACCGGTATGAACTTCGAGAAGTCGTCGGTCTGCCGCAAGAGAGCGGCGTCGACTACTTCGCCCTCACCCAGATCGACCTGGTAGATCGAGTAGGTGCAGGAGGGGGAAGTCATTGTGCACGCCCAGTCGCTCTCGATCACACCGAAGAAGCCGATCAGGGCAGGCGACCTCCCGGCCGTCGGCATCCCTGCAGCCTCTTCTTCATCGACATCGAATGAGATCCTGTAAGCGTATGTGGCCCCGGTTTCGAGATTCCCGGTCCAAGACTTCCGCTCTCCCTCAGGATCTCCGACTACAACGAACTCGTGACGAGATCCCGAACTGCTCACCAGGGCGAGATCCTCGGTCGGATCTGAATTCAACCGATACACCAAGTATTCGGTCTGACCGAGTTCATAGAGCGTTCCCAAAGCCGCGGGCTCCGCTTCCCACCGGAAGTTCCCTTTTTGGAATGTCTCCAATTTCGGGATTGCTCTTCGGATCTTGCTCCGAAGAGCCTGTTCTTCTTCCGTCAGGTCCTCGACGTCTCCCGTCTCAGACACCGGGATTTCCCAGGACTCGGGGAGTTCCTCCAACACCGGAGCGCCCATGTCGTTAACCGAGAGCCGCACCGGAACCTGGGTCAGTTCGCCGGAGGCCGTCTCGTAAATCACCCGGTACACCGCGAACGAGTATCCGTCATAGGAGAACTGCCGAGGCGAAGCCGGGTAAATCGGCGAGGTCCGGTCGTACAACTGGTAACGAGACTTCAGCGAAGTCACCGCCATATAGAACAAGGGCGAGATGAAGACCATGAGAACGATGAAGGCGAAGAGGGTCACCAATCCGCCAACCAAAGCGTTCCTAGTCTTCATGTCGAGACGGTTGCCCACTCGCCTCTCGGCCATGTTCCCAAACACGGCATCCGACGGTTTGGTATCGCTGTTCGAATTTCCGACCTGGGACATCACTGCTCCTCAAATTCGTAGTGGACCCAGTACTTCGCAGATCCGAACAACAAGATCGCAGCCAAGAGACCTGCAAAGAACAGTCCCCAGGCCAAGGTCGCCTCATACCCAGAGTTGTAAAGGGTGAACACCTTATGGAAGTACAGGTTGTAGAACAGGGTCGAGTTAGCTGGTCGTCCGGATGTCCCATTGAGGACATAAGGAACCAAGAAATATTGGAACAATCCGATCACCGACAGCACCAGAACGTAGAACGTCACCGGCGAAATGATCGGGAGAGTCACATGTCGGAACATTCGGTAACTAGTCGCTCCGTCGACACGAGCCGCGTCGTAGAGGTCCTGTGAAACCGAGTTCATTCCGGCGATATAGAAAATCATGGAGTTCCCTACACCCCACAGTCCGATCGCCACCAAGAATGGATAAATCCATTTCGGGTCGTTGGTCCACGAAGGACCGGTAATCCCAATATTCCCGAGGAACCGGTTCAGCCAGCCGGTCTTAGAGTTGAAAATCCCTCCGAACATGATCACAGCCGCTACAAACGGAATGATCGACGGCATATAGAACATGGTCCGGAAGAATGTCTTCCCCTTCAGACTCTTGGCCGTGACCAGGTAGGCGAGAGAAAGGGGAGCAAGAATCGCGAATGGAAGCGACAACGCTGCGAACCTCAGAGTAACGATGATTCCGGTTCGGACGTTCTTGTCAGTGAAAAGCTTCTGCCAATGGGTGTACCACCGAAACTCTCGCTTGTTCAGTGTCTCTCCGCTCGAACCCGCATCATCGGTGTCTTCCGTTTCCGGCTCTTCGGCTTCAGCATCTGTACCGGCTTCGGCCTCCGCGGCCGCTTCGGCAGCTTCCTCAAGTGCTGCGGCCGCCTCTTTTTCCTCCTGGATCTTTTGCAGCTGGGCGTTGTCCTTCACGAAATACTGAAGGTCTGCAGGCTGGAATGAAAGAAACAGCGAATAGAGGATCGGGAGAAGGGACCACAATAGAAACCCGACTATCCAAGGGGACACGAAAGTCAGGCCGATTCGGCCCTTCCTCTTTTGAAATGTTGACTTCTTTGCCTTGGGTGCGGCCGGTGTTGAACCGGCCGCACCCTCTGGCACTACTTGCGTAGACAGGATCGGATCCTTACTCAGCGTTCTCAGCGAAGATCTGCGAGAGATCCGCTTCGAGTTCGGTGATCACAGCATCCATGTCGAGATCGCTCTCGGTCTGCATGGCAGAGAGCAACTCGTTCATCCGGGTGACATAAGCAGCCCACCCAGGGAGATTGAGCTCGTGCGAAGGAACATCAGCATATTCTGCGCCCTCCAACACGACGTCCCAGTTCAGACCCTGCGGATACTTCTCGTCAAGTGCCGAGAAGACCTCTTCCTTCAGGGATAAGAGAGCCGGCTGCGCACCGTAGATGACCAACAGATCGCCGGTGTCCTCAGAGTTCACCAGATACCACAGGAACTCGAAGGCCGCCTGCGGGTGCTCCGTGGAAGCCATGATACGGAACGAGTCACCGTGCATGTTCGCGGTCACAACACCGTTGTGCGAGGGAATCGCAGCAAGGTCGAACCAGGTGTAACCCTCACCAGTGGTGTCGTCCGCCATACAGCACGTGAACCAGCTGTGGGTGATACCCATAGCAACGTTCCCGGACTTGAAGGCGTTACCAGCCAACAGGGCAGAATCCAACTGCTCCTTCGAAGGCGAGAAACCCTTCTCCCAGATCGCGTCGTAGTACCACTTCCACTCATCAGCCCACGTAGTCGGGATCGAAGCCGTGCCATCATCCGCCATCGGATAACCAGAACCCCAGTATTGACCCTGCTGGAACGGACGGTCAGTCCACTGCCAGACAAAGCCCCACTGAACGGCGTTGGCGGCATTGAAGCCAGCCTCGCTCGCGTTCTTACCGGCGCTGTCCTTGGTCAACAACAAGGCGATCTCTTCGAGCTTCTCGAACGTCCAATCGCCCTCATAATCCGTGCCAACACCGTACTTCTCGCCATAAGCCATCGGCGGGTAGGGGAGATCGGCCGCATCAAAGAGGTCCTTGTTGAACCACAGCTCCGACGGATACGAAGCGAACGGCAGACCATAAAGGACACCGTCCTCACGGAAGTTGTCGATAGCCGCGTCAGGCCAAACCGACAGATCCGCGCCCATCTCAGTTACGAGATCTTCAATCGGAAGGTACAAACCGTCGAAGGCATTCGCGCCCTCACGGCCGACCGGCCCGATGACATCCGGGGCATCGTTGGCTGCAATCTGAGTCGACAGAATGTCCGTGCTGCTGTCGTGATCGACCACGTCGAGCGTCACGATGATATTCGGATGCGACGCGTTGAACCGGTCAACAACCGCTTGCTGCACTTCCTGCTGCTCCGGGCTGCTCCCGGTTCCCAGACCTACGAACCAACGGATTTCCACCGGCTCGGCAACCGTGGTAGTAGTCGTCGTGGTGTCTTCGCCGGCCTCGGTCGTTGTGGGTTCGTCTTCGCCCCCACAAGCGCCCGCGAACATGGCGACCACGATGGCTAGCCATAGCCACCGATGATGTCGTGCTCTACTCATTCTTTCCTCCAGCTCTATTGCCCCTCGGCATTCACGCCTGACGGCGATTCAGCCTCCGGGCCTTGACGGTCCAGCCTAATGGCCGGATCGCGTTTCGCGCCTTGTCCAGAATCGGTTTGGTTCCGGACTCAGCATTCCAACCCGATTCCCAACCAGCACCGATGAAGGTGACAGGGAGAATCGAATTGAATCTTGTGAAGTCAAAGTCTCGTGAGATCTCAAAGTGGGAATCACAACCCAGCACCCTACCTGACACAAGACTAGGAAGTC
>CAYTVW010000203.1:0-3842 GCA_964441865.1 uncultured Acidimicrobiaceae bacterium | reverse complement strand
CGACACTCCCCGAAGCATCAAACAGGTGAGTCACATCCCCGTGGCGGTCACGACCCACCAGCACCGTCTCAGACCCATCCGAAATAGACAACAACGACCCACCCGGAGAACGCCCATAAACGTATTGCCCGTCAGAAGTCGGATCCAAAGAAAACCCGGTGTACGTGAACGTGTCTCCGCCACGAGAAGCGACACGGCCCAAACCGTCATAGGTGTAGTTCACACCATCAAAAGCAACCAGACGATCCAACGAATCAAAACCGTAAGTGTGGGTTTCGGCCCCGACGGCGAAAACCAGGCGTCGCACGAATGACTACGGATTGTCACCAAGGAAACTGGGCACCATCAAGACCCGGTTGGCCCAGCCGGATCAGCCCTGTTCGGACTCAACGATTCCGGACCCAGCGACACGCTCTTCTTCAACATATGGAGCAGGCGAATGGGAGGCACACGAGTTCGTGATACCCTGCAATCCAATACTGGAAGGCTGAGACCACACAGCGAGCTCAGCCCCACCCGTATAAGTCATGAGCCCGATCCCAACATCGTTCGGTTCAACTTCTAGTCCGAATTCTTCAGTCCAGAACTTGCCTATCTCAACCATGAGAGCATTCTTTTCGGTGTCGGTCCCATCGAATGGAACATCGATCACGATCGAGGAACGCTCCCCTCCAATAATGTCACAGGGAAGTGGCCCACTTTCGAAAAGATAGGTTTCACCGACAAAGAACTGGTCCATAGTGGCATCCAACACTTCACTGATTTCTTCGAACTCGGCTTCGGCGTTCGTACAGCCAACAACAACCACGCCCAGGACTAACACTGCAACGCAGGATCGTATTCTCATCCTTGCCTCCATTCTGCAACATTCGGTTTCGGCACACCAAACGAGATCCTCATCATCTCATCGGCCCAGTATTCATCGTCGAGGTAGACGCCGTGAGCCGACGTTCGGTTACCTAGCTGGGTCCACGGAGCCCACTTCCCCAACCCGAGGTCAACGGCCGGGACCTCCATCACATAGTCAGCCCCGAACTCCCGATCCCACGGTACCCGCACTGCCAGCAAAGATCACATGATCAACAATCTTCGAAACGCAATCCCGACCAGACTCCGTCAGGTTCGAATGCCGTTCCAACAAGGCAAAACCGTAAGTGTGGGTTTCGGCACCCCTTCTTGGCGGGGACTGGCGTACGTCTTGGTGGATTGCGAATGAGTGGTACAGCTTCCAGCCAACATTCCCGCCGCAGGAGTTACAACGCCTGTTTTGGGTTGTCTCTGTCGATTACAGCTTGGAGAATGGTTTTTCCGTCTTCGAAAGCTGAGACTGCTTGGAAGGTTGATTCGATTGCGGCGTATAAGTCGTTTTGATGTAGTGCAAGGCAGATTATCGATACTGCTCGAGATCGGTGGAACGGTTCGAATGTCTCTTCTTCTTCTACAAGTTCGTTTTCGTAGGCTTCTGAGATAGAGAAATATTGTTCTTCGAGTTCCTCAGCCCATTTCTCTAGTTGTGCTAGCAATTCTCGGTCGGTTCTGCCTTGTTTGAGGAGATCGAGTGCTTTGTTAATACGTAAATCGTCTAGCTTCGCATGATCCGCGACTGTTGATGCGACAACATACGCCGCCCGACGGCGAGATTCCGGGCTCGCGTTCACAAGATCGTCAACTAGTTGGGGCGCTATCAGAGAGAGCCGTCCTCTATTCGTCAGCCCTGCCTCCAGGGGTTTCCTTTGTGGCTGTTGTGGGTTGGCTACGGTCGGGCCAGCTCGTTCTTCTCTCGTGTTCTCAACATGTTGTGCGGCTTTGTCGTTCCTTTCAGCAATCAGCGTTTCAAAGTATTCGACCGATGGCTTGTAGAAACGCCGCGGAGCGAGACGCAACTCACGCAACAGCTGCAAATCCGCTATCGGAGAAAGATCCCCATCAACAATCTTTGTTGTCCCCCAAAGCCATAAGCGTTCAAGAAGATACAGTCCCTCGACTGGTCGAAGAGAACTGATTTCACCACAGTCAGCAGCATCCAAACATCTCAGCGACCAAAGATGACTTACAGCCTCAAGATCCTGAATCGAACTACACCCATCCAGATGCAACTCATCAAGACGATCCCCTGGAACATCTCTCAAAGCACCGATATCAGACAGTCTCCTGCCCCCGTAGACACCCAGAAACTTGAGAGCGACCAAATTCTCAACACCCCGCAAAGACGTAACCGAAGGCCGATCTTTGAAACGCAGCCGTTCGATCGTCGTATTCCAACGCAACGGCTCAAAATCCGTTTCCTTATACGACTCCAAATACAGGTCTTTAAGGTTCGACAACTCACCAATCGAATCACGCACCTGAGCCCAATCCGCTGCCAAATGAGTCAGATTCGGAAAACGACCCAAATCCAACACAGCCTCAGGGGCGGTGAAGACCTCCAAATTCTCCAATGAAGGAGCCAACCTGTGCAGAGGCGACAGATCCTTAATAGACCAGGCAATCAGCCTGACTTTTCTAAGTGGCCATTCTTTGATAAACGCTAGATCGAAATCTTTGAATCCACCGGTGTAGCCCATCACGAGACCGTCTGCCTTGCCCGAATCAAGAATTTCTTCTGCTTCCGGAGACCACCAATCAGTGACGTCAAGCACCAGACAACCATCGTCTTCACGTCTTAGTTCAAAGCCAGGGTTATCAACCACGCCTTTACCTCACGTACGGCTGATTCGGCATAAGATGTGTCCGTCTCTCCCCTATCGGATTTACCTTGTTGATCAGGCCAATTCTAGCTCTTCGCAGTTCATCAATCTTTAACTGTTCTGCGATTTCTCGGGCTAACTTACCACCCGTCACTTCCTGCCACCAGATCTCCATAACATCAGCAGCCGAGAACTTTCGGGCGCTCACATGTTGTCCCATACGAATATCGATGTGCATGGACTGGCCCACATATTTCTCTCCTGTACCGGTTGTGACCACATAGATCCCTTCGACTCCAGAAGGCGGTGCCCCTACTCCTCCCAGCGCTCTGGAAGATCCCGCCGCGCTCACCTCAGCCGCAGCTGTCACTCGCGACAGATTGTTGGCGGCGGTTACGGCTGTGGCGCCCGGCCTGATAGCGGCTTCCGCTGCTGTTACGGTGTAATTAGCGAGTCGGGATTCGATACCCCTCGTCACCGGGAACAAGGATGGTGATGTTCGAGTCACCGTGTAATTGGTCAGCCGGGACGCAATGTTGGTGGTTACGTGTGGCTTGGCAGCAATCGGTTTGATGGGTGCCGTATAGAGCAGAGCAGTGAACAGGCCATGGCCGAGCGCTTCCCCGTAGTTTCCTTCAGCCCATTCTGCTTTGATTCGTTCAGTCCCGAACAAAGCGTTTACCCAATCGGATTTGACCGCGTCCCAAACTGCATCATATTTGGTGTCCAAACCCATGATCGTGCGGGCACCCCACCCGGGTTCGTCTCCACCAGCCCAACGTTCGTACCCGTAGTAGGCACCCAAGGCCGCTATCCCGGTGACTCCGTCCTTAACAATGGTTCCGGTTCCCACCAAAAAGTCCACACCACCCTCGGCCACACCCTTAAACACCCCACCAACCTGCTTGGCCCCACCACCAACAAAATCTGTGAATCTTCTCCAATTACTCCTCGACGCCGGCTTCGGTTTTGTGCCTATCGACTCCCATTGCTCATACCAGTCACTCACATAGTTCCGGAGAAGCTCTACACCCTTCAACCTCAACGAACCCTGACGCCCCAACTCGTCTTGGAAACCACGGCACTGCTCCCAGGCGGCACCACCGTTAACGGACTTCAAATAGTCCGGGCAGCGTCCGTCCGGATCCCACATCG
>CAYTVW010000202.1:0-3853 GCA_964441865.1 uncultured Acidimicrobiaceae bacterium | reverse complement strand
CGATGATGTTGATGCTGTGGTCATGCCAGAGACAGGTGGTCGCAGCCGAGGTGATGGTGATCCCCCGCTCTTGTTCCTGCTCCATCCAGTCCATGGTCGCTGCGCCCTCATGGACTTCACCGATCTTGTAGTTCTTGCCGGTGTAATAGAGGATGCGCTCGGTCGTCGTCGTCTTGCCAGCATCGATGTGAGCCATGATCCCGATATTTCGGGTTTTCGCCAATGGCACAGCACGAAGCTTTGACAGCGCGGCGTCGTTCCCTTTGCTCATTTCTTCTCTATTTCTCCGGTCGTTATGGACTTGTTGGCAGTTAGGTCTAAGACCTACCAGCGGTAGTGGGCGAAAGCCCGGTTGGACTCCGCCATCTTGTGAATGTCTTCCTTGCGCTTGACGGACGAACCCATGTTGTTGGACGCGTCCAAAAGTTCTCCTGCGATTCGAGCCGACATGGTGGGCTCGCGACGCTTGCGAGCAAAAGTCACCAACCACCTGATCGCCAGTGTGTTGGCACGACGAGGCGAGACCTCAACGGGGACCTGATAGGAGGCACCGCCGACACGGCGAGACCGGACTTCTACCTGCGGACGAATGTTGTCGATAGCCTTCTTGAGAACATTCACAGGGTCCTGGTTGGTCCTCTGCTCCATGATCTCCAACGCGTCGTAAACGATGGCCCGAGCGACATCCTTCTTTCCACGTAACAGGACGCGGTTGATGATCTGGCTCACCAGAACACTTCGGAATACTGGATCCGGTTCGATTTTGCGCTTCTGGGCGGGTGCTCTCCGCATCGGTTATCCCTTCTTGGTCCCGTAACGGGAACGGGCTTGTTGACGTTTTGCGACACCTGAGGCGTCAAGGGTTCCGCGGATTACCTTGTAACGAACCCCTGGAAGGTCACGAACTCGACCGCCTCGGATCAAGACAATGCTGTGCTCTTGAAGGTTGTGTCCCTCACCCGGAATGTATGCGGTGACTTCCACTCCCGAAGAGAGCCTGACACGGCAGACCTTACGCAGTGCGGAGTTCGGCTTCTTGGGTGTAACCGTGTAGACGCGCGTGCAGACGCCGCGACGCTGCGGCGCTCCGGCGAGACCAGCGGTCTTGCTCTTCTTCTTCTTCGGCACTCTGCCCTGACGGACAAGCTGCTCGATCGTCGGCATACTGCTCCTTACGCGGAGAATCGGCCAGTGACAACCGGAAACTCATGTTCCTGGCGTCACCGCCGACCCATTTGTTCTCGAAACCCGCCTCTCGAGCTCTACTCGGCACGGGTCATCCCGAGACGGCTATCTGAGAAAGGGGGTGGCTTGGCGGACTATGTCCTTTTCCACGGCTGTGGAGTATATGGGTCCTGTGGAAAAGGGTCAAAACCGGGCACACATCAGGTGTCCTCGCTTCTATGGAGATCATGGCCGAAGAACAGGTGGAAGGATGCCTTTTTCCTCCAAACCAGACTCGAAACCGCCACAAAGCGAAGAGGATTGAACGAGATCTAAGGATTGCTCAACCGGTGATTAACTCGCCCTGTGGTGTAGCCTCCCAGCCTGAAGGGAGAACCCGATGACGCTCAGATCAATCAAGATACTCACGACGCTCGTGGCCATGACCGCGGTCGCCTGCAGTGGCGGCGCCGACCCCGACCCGACTACCACCGACACCACAACCTCTTCAACGGCTTTGACCACAACAACCACGACTGCCGCGCCTGATTCCACTACCACCGCTCCCCCCTTGGAGCAGATCGTCTTGGATCTCCCCGGAGAGATGAGCGATGCGTGGACCGAGATCCTCACGCTCCCCTACGGCGATCCGCCCGAGCACCTGGGAACTTCACCTGGTGGTGACGGAGAAGGAATCATGTGGGGACCCGATTATGGCGTCCAGATGCCCGACGAGACCTGGTGGTTTCTCGACGCAGCCAACCTTCGTTTCGCACACTATTCAGAGACGGGCGATTACCTAGGCGACAGAGCCTTACCCCCCGAACACTTGGCTTCCGGCAGCTATTTCCAGCTCCAACGACCGCAAGCTCTCTCCGACGGAACATTCGTGGCCGTCAGCACCAACCCTTCGTCCGCCGGGCTTCTCCGGATGGAGACCGACGGATCCTTGAATGGAGTCCCAATGCCCGAATGGATTTCCTATTCCATTGGTGACGGGACATATCTGTATGGCTTCTCCGAAGGGTCCCCGGTTCAAGTAGACCCGGGAACCGGTGCGGTCACCTCAGTCACTGATTTTCGGGGACAGTCAGGAGACCCTTTCTCGATATTCCTGGATCCCGGACAGATCCGGATTATCAGGCCAGGAGTCGACCTGAATCTCCCCATCTACTCAGCGCTTGATCCCGGTGAGACGGTTTATCCAGCCGTGGAAGCCGCGATGGGCTCCGACGGAACCCTCTTCGTGTTCCTCACAGGGATAGTCGAACGAAGCCCCGGAGATGCCTATGACGTGATCGGGTTTTTCTCGGTGAGCAGAACTGGCGTCGCATCGCCAGTCGAACATGTCCGTTCGCCGTTCACCGAGGCCGACGGCGGAGGCGGGCCGAGACTCGGTGTCCGTTTCGGCGACAACCACCCATATCTGATGTTCATTGACACCGACGCCGTCCGAGTGTTCCGAAGAGACGGGTAGTCCTTAGTCAAACACCCCGATCGCAGCGACCTAGTGAGTCGGATCTCACCTGTAACTCGGCAAAGGCTTCTGCGGGAATTCCTCACCCGGCTAGGCGCACATACCAACCGACGCCGAAACTCAATGGACGGCTACGAGCAAACCCTTGGAGCATCCCAGACGAGTGTTCCGAGTGTGGTGTTGCCGTTTTCTAAGGAGGGACGTGGCATTGCCGGGTTGGGGAAGCACTTCTCTGACCTGGCCACATGAAGAGTGTTTGTCTAGTTACGAAAGAAGAGGGATCTGGGAATGCGTCGCTTATTGGCTTGTGTTAGTGGTTTGTTGGTTGGTTTGGTGTTGGTGGTGCCGGTGGTTTCTTCGGCTCAGTCGGTTCCTGAGTTTGAGGATGTTGGGACCACTCACCAGTTAGCGGCTGCGATAACGTGGTTGGCTTCTGAGGGGATCACTAGGGGGTGTAATCCTCCTTCGAACGACCGGTTTTGTCCTAACTACCATGTAACTCGTGGGCAGATGGCCGCGTTTTTGCACCGGGCGTTCGGATACCCAACACCCACCACAACCCGGCCGACCACCACTACCACCACAAAACCCCTGGCTTTCTGCCAGAGTCAAAGCTCTGTTCCCGAAACCGAGTGTGAAGCACTTCTCGCTCTCTACAACTCAACAGGTGGCAAATTGTGGAAGGACAACACCGGGTGGAGCCAGAACCCCGACGTGTGCTCGTGGTATGGAATCACCTGCACAACCGGACACGTCACAACCGTCTGGCTGATGAACAACAACCTCTCGGGTTCAATCCCCACCACAATCGGGAACCTGTACAACTTGGAGCATCTGAATCTGGCATCCAACAGTCTCAGAGGCTCTATCCCCACAACGATCGGGAACCTGTACAAACTAAAGAGTCTTGATCTGTCGGACAACGCCCTCACGGGTTCAATTCCTGCGGAAATAGGCGACCTCGGAGATACAGTGAGAGACCTGCGCCTTCACAACAATGATCTAAGCGGAGAGATTCCCGACTCGATGCTCAATTTCTACTATTACATCGACGTAACTCTTCATGGCCAATCGGGATGCCTAACCGAGTCTTCTCCATCTAACACGCTTCGGAATTACCTGAACGGTTGGGATCCGCTCTGGAACGACGGGTGCGCGCCGTGATCTTTATTGTGTCTCGACGACGGACGGAAGTCAGGTGCAGACACCTGA
>CAYTVW010000201.1:2583-3876 GCA_964441865.1 uncultured Acidimicrobiaceae bacterium | reverse complement strand
GATCCAACACGAACATCTCACTCATTCCTGGCACCAGGTTTCCAGGATCTTCCCGTAGAGGCGAGCACTCCGTTGAAGAGATGTCACAGGGATTCGCTCGTCGTTGCCGTGGAACATTGACAAGAACTCGCCGAAGGAGACTTCGTCACCGAACAGTCCTACGCCGTAGCAACGGACTCCTTTCCGTCGGAAAAAGCGAGCGTCGGTAGTCGCTGGTGTCATTGCTGGAATCACTAACCGAGACCCGGTCAGAGACTCGATCGAATCCACCACTTTCTCCCAAAGGGGCCCCGATGCGAGCGAGGCATTTGCTGGGAAGTCCCCCATTGACGCCAGAGTCACCTCCGGTCCTAGGACTCGTCGAAGAAAACTGTTTACTTCGTCTCTATCCTGTCCCGGCAAGACTCGGACATCGATTTCCGCCTCGGCGAAGTCGGGGACCACATTGGTCTTGTTCCCCGAGAAAATCACGTTCGGCGAGATCGTCATGTGGGTACAAGCGTGGACGTAAGAGGCCATTCGAGGATCAGAGGCATATAGACGATCGAGTGCATCTTCGATCCGTTCCGGATCCCCCAAATCCGGGTCGAGACCGGCTCCAGCTACAAATTCCCGCCATTCTTCATCAATCGTTGTCGGTGGAATTGCATCACCCAACTTGGAGAAAGCCGTGGCCAATTTCACCAACGCGTTATCAGACATCAATGGAACGCTCCCGTGGCCTGGGATCCCCGTGGTTGTTGCCTTGGTCCAATGTGGACCTTTCTCTCCGACCTGGACCGGATAGGCCAGTCCGTTCGGTGTGGGGATAGGCGGGTAACCGATCTCCGTGATCAGGTAGTCAGTGTGGACCAGATCCCAATGATTCTCGACCAGATCGCCTGCTCCGAATCTTCCTCCCGCCTCTTCGTCAGCTACAGCCAAGAACACCAGATCACCTCGCGGCACTTCGGGAGCCCCAGAAAGATATGTCTTGAATGCAGCCGCCATGGCCGCTGTCTGATTGAGCATGTCGACCGCTCCTCTGCCCCAAATCCATCCGTCATGGATTTCTCCACCGAAGGGGTCGCGACTCCAACCGGATTCCGACACAGGGACGACATCAGTGTGTCCCATCAGAGTCAGAGACGGAGCGGTAGGGTCAGTTCCCGGAATCCTCCAGACCATTGATCTTCGTCCTGCTTCCGGCTCGAAGACCTCTCCACCTTTCCCGAAGAAGTCGGCAAGAGTGTCGACTGAACGGGTCTCTTGCCCTGACCGGATCGACCGCTCGTGGACACACCGATTCCGAAT
>CAYTVW010000201.1:0-2573 GCA_964441865.1 uncultured Acidimicrobiaceae bacterium | reverse complement strand
CAGAGCCTGAAGAAGCTCGATCTCGGTCATTCTCTACCTTCTTTTGACATCCGATCATCCCAAATCGGCCGAATCTTCGTGATTAGGTCTTCCATACCAGCAGCAAGCGGAATCCCCTCAAGATCTGTGAGGCTCGACCACACCAGTTCGGCCGCATCGTCTCCGTGTTGGGCTCTCCCCTCTAAAACCTCTACCAAGAAGTCGAGGAATACAAAATGCCAGGCCGGAGGGTTTCCCGGGCCGATCACTTCACCTACCCAGAAAGTGTCGGTGACTTCTACGCGGAGACCAGTCTCTTCCAGGGTTTCCCGGATAACCGCTTCTCATACTTACTCTCCAGCCTTGAACTACCACTATGAAATAGCACACCGGTTCGCTTCCGGTGGATTGCACCGGCGAACCAGCAAAAGTCGACCCTCACTGAAAATCACTGCGCCGGCCGCCAACACCGGAAGAGAAAATGCGTTCTCGGTTCCGTTCCCTCCAGTGTTCGGTTCCGCGGGAGTCACGCCTCTCCGTTCTGTCTCCGGAGGAAGATCCGTTTGATGCCCCATTTTGTCACCAACCCCATCGCTTCGATGACGATCCGACTGCTCATCTTCGATTTTCCCACCGTCCGATCTCGGAACACAACGGGGACTTCGACTACCTTCAAACCGGCTCTGTTGGCGCTCCAGGCCATTTCCACCTGGAACCCGTAACCGGAAGCCTGCGCCGTCCGGAAAGGGAGGGCATTCAACGCTTCGACTCGGAAACCCCGGAAACCAGCGGTCATATCGCGAGTTGGAACGCCCAGCATCGTCCGGGCGTAGAAATTTCCCATCACAGATATCAACCGCCTCGTCCATGGCCAATCGGGAGTAGAACCGCCCGGGACGTATCGGGATCCAGTTACCATGTCTGCCCCGGCGTCCAAAGCCTCAACGAGACGCGGAAGATCGGCCGGATCATGTGAAAAGTCGGCGTCCATCTCAATGAGGATTCTCGACCCCAGACGCATCCCCTCGTCAAAGCCCGCGGCGTACGCCGGTCCCAGTCCTTGCTTCTGCTCACGATGGAGAACGGTCACGTTCGGGTTGGATTCCGCGATTCGATCGGCAATCTCTCCAGTCCCGTCAGGTGACTTGTCGTCGACTACTAAGAGGCGGTATCCAAACTTGGTGATTTGTTCAGCGATTCTCTCAATATTCCCCGCCTCGTTGTAGGTGGGAACGACAACGGTGACCGAATCATTCGACGCAGTCACTACAGATCATCTTCCGCCGATTAGCGAGTTGGCTCATTCTTTTCACCAGGAAGCAAGATTGGCATACGAATTCATCGGGCCTCTGCGCTTTCGCGTCGACATTGAGGCTTAGCTCTTCTCGCCTGAATGCCCTCAGCTCGGCTACTTCATCCACCAACAGAGAATCGCTGACTTCGTCGTCAAGAAGTTCGAGTTCTTCAGCCTCCAGTTCGTCTAAAGCCTCATCGTGTTCTTCTTCTTCCTCTTCGGAATCGTCGTCATCACCGGAAACGTCAACATCGTCCTCGACTATTTCATCATCGGATTCAACCGACTCGATGTCGTCGATATCATCCTCGAGGACCGAGTCCAGGTCGGGGTCGATCTCTTCGTCTAGATCGGCTTCCAGGTCTTCATCATCGATGTCGGGTTCGACATCATCATCGAAATCCGGATCATCGTCGATATCCGAGATGGCTTCGTCGTCCAACGGGTCTTCTCCTTCGCTGAGATCGTGGTTCTTCATTGCATCACCCCTAGGTAAGCGGCGGCGAGTATACGACCCTTCACGAACTCTGCAATCAAATCTTCCAGCGTATTGCTTTTGAAATCGTTGAAACGCGGATCGGAGTAGTCCCCAAATAGTCTCCGTCGGCCTCGACTGGCCAAGGAAATTCCGAAGTGAATTGGAAGCTCTCTAGAGAACGGGAATGAATTGCTGAATGCCCGAGGTGCGTACCTTTCATGATCCTTGGCACCAAAGCAGGCGCCTTCAGTTTTGACACCGCAAAGGTCTGGATGTCGAGGAGGCCGTCTGACAGGTGAGATTCCGGAGACACTTGCCAGCCCCCCGCGAAGTTCTTTGAGTTCGAGAAGATCGTTGCTAACGCCTTCTGATGCTTGTCCGACTCGCCTTGATCAGGTTCTATCGAAACATCACACGCTCGGAACATCGGCAGTCGCCCACCGAAAGCCACGGGATAACGCACGGATCCCGCGACCCTGGGAAGACGCGCGGCACTCTTCACAGCCGAAGCCCCGACTCCGGCTTGAGCTACATTCACGAAGTGCCTCTTCCCGAATTCTCCTTCGATCACGCCTGCGTCGATCTCATAGGTCGAGTCGCCGAGGAGGCGAGATGCCGCATCTTCAATCGATCTGTGAAGCCCGAAAGTCCTCAAGAAGTCGCACCCCGACCCCCCAGGCAAGGCGGCAATGACCGGACGGTCTATGCCAGCGTTCAATACCGAGTCGACCGCTAAGGAAATCGTGCCGTCTCCCCCAACCACGCAGACTCCGCGTCCGGCCCAAGCAGCGTCGACTACTGCATGACGCATACCCTCTTTCG
>CAYTVW010000200.1:0-3888 GCA_964441865.1 uncultured Acidimicrobiaceae bacterium | reverse complement strand
CACTGCTTAAGTGTCCGATGGATCAGGATGTCTCCACCGAATGCCATCGAAAAGCTTCGCGGCGGGAGAGTGGTGGTTGTCGTCGTCGTAGTAGTGGTGGTTGTTGTCGTAGTAGTAGTGGTGGTTGTCGTAGTGGTGGTCGTCGAGGAAGACGCGATAGCGGCGACTGTCCCAACAACAATCCCAGTGATGACGAGGGCGGTTCCACAAAAGATGACCAAGCGCCGAGACGGGCGGGCCAAATGCTTTCCGATCAGATGGGACATTCCACGAAAGATACCACCAATGCGGTTATCGGTTTCCTAGTAGGGGGACTCACCGATCAGCTCGAATTCGCCCCACCCGCTCCCCTTTCTGAGTTGCCACATTGCCCGTTTCCAGGAAGCGGAGAGAAGGGTGTGTTCCCAAGGTTCGAGGTCCTCGAATCGGAGATCGATACCGGTGGGAACTGGAGCTCTCCGGTTCGAGAGCATATGCATAGGCATTACCGAGAGTTTGGTTGTCTGGAAGGTTCCGTCCGGTTGTTCTCCGACCTCGACAACCACCCAGATTTCGTCTCGTTCGTCCTCTTCGGCTGAGGCTGCAACCAGATTCCCCATTCCGTAGACGATCCATTCCGAGCCAATCTTGTCTATTGGCTGAATGACCTGAGAATGATGCCCCACAATCAAGTCGATGTCGGGTGAGGCGATGAGTCTCGGGCCGAGATGCGACTGCATGTAGTTGAGCCCATGCCGGCCTGGATCTCCCCAATGAAGGCTGAGTATCACGAACTCGGCTCCTTCTTCGCGTGCAAGAGCGGCATCTTCGAGGATCCTCTTCTCCTCGATGAGACGGGTTGCCCAGGGGGCGTCTTCGGGGGTCGGAATTCCATTCGTCGAGAAGGTGTATGAGAGGATGGTCACTTGGACACCCTCAATGCCGTAACGGCGGCTGAGGATCTCTTCACGCTCGCTTCGGGCTGTCCCAGTGAACCTGAGTCCTGCTTCGTCGAACACGCCCAATGTCTCCGTCACACCATCGAATCCGTAATCGAGAGAGTGATGGGAAGCCGTTGTACATGCGTCGAATCCCACTTCAGCCAGGTCAGAGACAATCTCTCCGGGAACCCGGATCTTTCCATAGTCGCTGAGACCGGTCCCATCTGGCGAGACGACACCAAGGAGATGGCATACGGCCCAGTCAGCGTCCTTGATGAACGACTCGATGTATTGGAACATGGGTCGGAAGTCATAGGCGCGGTCAGTTCCTTCGGCAGCGGTTTCAGCTGCGTCTCTGATATTCGGGTGGAGGAGAACGTCGCCCGAAAACGCGATGGTGAAGCCTCTTGGTCCGGGTTGGGTGGTGATCGTGGGGCGAGTGGTGGTGGTGGTAACGATAGGGAGGGTCGTGGTTGATTCAACGACAAGAGTGGTAGTAGTGGTGCTATCAGTTGGTGAAGAACTCCCAGACGTCCCTGCAATCGCCACCCCCGCCAGGAGGATCACTCCGAGCAGTACCCACAGTCCCGCTCCCCTTGGATTCAGTTTGTCTCGTAACGTGTCCAGCATTCAGCTCCCACAATCTCCGACCACCGGTGAATTCTCCGTCCACAAGTTAGTCGTCGGTTCGGAATCATTCCTCCGGAAGGCAGTTCCTTTTTCGGGCTCAACCTTCTGGCGCCTGAGGGATTCGATCCTCGATTCGTGCCTCTTGATTATCGGCAGCGGGCCCGAAAACCACAGTCCGATCGGGAAGAGACTATCGGATTCAGGGGATGATTCTTAGGGGCGTGGCGGAAAGGGCGTCCATGGTGATGAAAAACTCTTGAAAACGCTATCCATTTCGGGCGTCGAGAGCGTTGTTTGTTGGGTATGGTTTCTCCGTCCGCATCGCGGGCTCGGAGTCAGGCGGAGGGCTGACTCTTAAAGATCGAAAGGAATTCTCCTAATGCAACGCTCCTATGCGTCTACGACGCATCGGTCTTCGCTCGCGCGGAGACAAAGGACGTTGGCGGCATCACTCCCAGTGGCTTTGCTCGTCGGCGTCCTGAATCTGATGGTCTCTGCCCCGCCGGCAGCGGCTGCCGGAGAGACAGTGATGGTCAACCAAGTGGCCTACGCGCCCGGCGCGGTTAAGCAGGCCACCGTTGTCAACGCTTCTACGACTGCAATCACTTGGACGTTGAGGAACGGTTCAGGTGCAACAGTGGCCTCGGGTTCGACTCAAGTCCTGGGGTACGACGGGATGTCGGGGGACAATGTCCACCTGATTGATTTCAGCAATTACGACACGGTCGGTATCGGCTACACGCTGTTAGTCGGAAACCAGGTGTCACACCCGTTCGATATCGGGGGCAACGCCTACGACCAGCTTCTGGTCGACTCGCTGGCCTTTTTCTATCACCAGAGAAGCGGGACGCCGATTGAGTCTCAGTATGTTGGTTCTCAATATGCGCGGCCGGCCGCTCACATAAGCACGGATCCGAATCTGGGCGATGGCAACGTAACTTGCAGAAACAGCTCAGAGTGCACCTATCGACTGGACGGTCGGGGCGGATGGTATGACGCAGGAGATCACGGCAAGTATGTCGTGAACGGCGGAATCGCTACCTGGCAGCTCCTCGACATCTACGAGAGAAAGACGCTGGTCCCCGGTGCCGATCTTCAGGCCGTCGGTGACGGTGCGCTTGCGATCCCTGAAAGAAGCAACGGTGTACCCGATATCCTCGACGAGGCCAAGTGGGAAGTCGACTGGCTTGTGAGCATGGTTTCCCCATCAGGCACGCAGGCTGGGATGGCTCACCACAAACTCTCAAACGATGCTTGGACGGGCCTACCGTTCTTCCCACAGAACGATACGACCCAACGGAAACTTGCAGTCAGGACCACTTCGGCGAGTTTGAATCTGGCCGCGGTGGCCGCCAAGGCTTCGCGAATCTGGTCTTCGATTGACTCGTCATATTCTGCTCACCTGTTGGATGTCGCGGAGACGGCCTATGCGGCCGCTAAGGCTTTCCCGAATGAGCGGACAGATGCTGCGGACGACACAGGTTCAGGAGCGTATGGCGACAATGATGTCTCCGACGAGTTCTACTGGGCAGCAGCGGAACTGTTTGTCACCACCGGTGGGTCCCAGTACAGGAGTGATGTGACGTCTTCGGCACATTTCCGGGGCGCGTCGCTGAGCACTGGCGGATTCGATTGGGGTGGCACCGCAGCCATGGGAGATATCGCATTGGCAACGGTCCCGAACGGTCTGTCGTCGACAGATATCACGGCGACTCGGAATGCGATAATCTCAACCGCTGATCAACTCTTGAACGTTATTGATCAGCAGGGATATCCGGCTCCATACGCTCCCTACAACGGCACCTACGTTTGGGGATCCAACGGTCTAGTTGCGAACAACGCCAACTTGTTGGGGTTGGCTTACGACTTCACCAATGACTCCAAATACATGGACGGGGTCTTCCAGGCCTACTCCTATCTGCTCGGTCAGAACCCTCTGTCGGTTTCGTACGTCAGCGGGTACGGGGAGAATCCGGTGAGAAACGTCCATCACCGCGTTTGGGCTCACCAGAACGATGCCAGCACTCCGATTGCGCCGCCCGGGGTTCTTTCGGGCGGACCTAACTCGGGGCTGCAGGACCCAGTGATGTCGGCACAACGGCAAGGGTGCATTGAGCAGAAGTGTTGGATCGATGACATCGGAGCGTATTCCGTGAACGAGGTCACGATCAACTGGAACTCAGCTTTTGCCTGGATGGCCGCTTGGGCAGCCGAGCACGATTCGGGTGGCACAAACCCGACTACGACCACCACGACTCGTCCGACTACTACAACGACTCGTGTGACGACGACTACGACTACTCGTCCGACTACGACGACTACGACTACTCGTCCGACT
>CAYTVW010000199.1:0-3893 GCA_964441865.1 uncultured Acidimicrobiaceae bacterium | reverse complement strand
GTGCACATCGCCGCCGAAGACCGCCAGCAGCAGCGCGGAGAGCAGTCCGAGGAATGTAGACGACATCCCCTTCGACAATCGCCACTTCTTGGAGTGCATCCAAGATGATTCCGGCTGCGTCGTAGGCGTAAGCATTGAACGCCGAGAGAATCGACTCCCGACCAGCCTTCTCGTAATACGCAGGAAGGAATTCGTTCTTGTAGAACTCATCGTCGCCAGCCATGGTCGCCATGTCGGGTCCTGAGACATAGACGCCCGACACGACGGCCTGAGAAAAGACGTCGTTCCAGAGTCCGTCCGATCCAGCAAGCTTGGTTTCCGGGATGATGCTCTTCGCCTGCTGGGTGATGAGTATCCCTTCCGCCGCGAAGATGGGGAAATACAGGAAGTCCGGCGGTTCCGTAGCGAGCGGGCTCAGCACACCGCTGAAATCGGTATCCCCGGTCCGGATAGCGTCTTGGCGAACCACGGTTCCACCCAAGGCCTCGAAGCTGTCAGCGAAGACCTCGGTGAGGCCTGCCGCATAAGGGCTTCCGTCGTGGATAGTTGCCGCCGTTCGCGCTCCGAGTTCTTCATAAGCGAAATCGGCAACCACCGAACCCTGGATCTTGTCGTTAGGGGCGGTGCGGAAGTAGAACGGCTTCCGTGTCGCAGGCATTGTCAACGCTTGTCCGGTATTGGACGGGGAGACAATCGTAATCCCTTTGTCACTGAAGATCTGATCCGCTACACCCAAAGCCGACGAAGAACAGCTCGTCCCGACCACGGCCACGATCTGCGGATCGGCGGCGAGTTTGTTCGCACCGGTCTGGCCGCCTTCAGAGGAGCATCCGCCGTCCTCAGAGACCAACACCACCTCATGGCCACCGATTTCCAGTGGCTTTCCATCGATTGTGCCATCCCATTTGTCTATCGCTATCTCGACGCCGTATTGGCTGTCGAGACCCAGGTCCGTGTTGGGTCCACTGATAACCAAGAGAGACGCCATCTTGATGGGCTCCCCTGCCTCGACTTTCACGCACCCGAATGGGTCCTCGTCACAAACCTCGGTCCCCGCGGCACTACTGCAGCCCGACAACCCGACTGATGCTGCGAGTGCCAACGTGAGAACGATCATTCTCTTGGACTTCATTGATTATTCCTCCTAGTTGCCCGTGCTTCGACTTCATACTTCGAAGGCCGCTCACCTTAATACCCCGCAGCATTCTTGGACTAGAGAAAATGCCTAGAAGTTGGGTATCTCGTCAAGAAGTCGAACTCGATCGACTGAGATTCGCGTCTATGCGGGCGCGCCAAAACCACTCTCCGTGGTCGTGAGGCAAAGCGTACGTCAGATCAGGTCTTGTTCTCTGATCCCGAAGGACGGGTGACGGAGACGGCAAAGAGCGAGTTTCTCGAGCTGACGAATCCGCTCTCTGGTCAGATTGAACTCCTCGCCGATCTCTTCCAGTGTCCGAGGGACACCATCGTAGAAACCATACCGAAGAGCGAGTATCCGCCCTTCCCGTTGGGGGAGACGATCGATAGAGACGCGAAGCGAGTTGGCAACATCCATCTCTTCAGTGAGTTGGACCGGATCGGCCGCATCTTCATCTTCGATGAAGTCACCGAGTTGGGCTCCGTCTTCACCGACCGGTTGTTCAAGAGAAACCGTGTCTGCGACACCAAGCGCCAGCTCGACCTTGTCGACAGTGACCCCCGCTTCCTCGGCGATTTCCTCGGGTTTGGGATCCCGCCCTAGTTCGGCCTTAAGGCTGGCCTGGGCAGCCCTGACGGCCGCCAGGGTGTCGTGCAAATGAACGGGGATCCGGACCGTACGCGACTTGTCAGCGATCGCTCGCGTTATCGCCTGGCGAATCCACCAGGTGGCATAAGTCGAGAACTTGAATCCCTTCCGCCAGTCGAACTTCTCGACGGCACGGATCAGACCAAGGTTCCCCTCCTGTATCAAATCAAGGAAGTCGATTCCGGAGGTATTGGCGTAACGGCGCGCGTTAGCGACAACCAAGCGCAGGTTGGCGGTGAGGAAGGCGTCTTTCGCCTCGCGCCCTTTACGGTCGAGACGACGACATTCGATCTCTTCTTTTCGATCTCGGAAACCGCCCTTCTCAAGACGAGCAGCCGCCTCTTCTCCAGCCTCGATTTTCTGGGCCAGTTCTACTTCTTGCTCGGCAGTGAGGAGATCGTATTCTCCGATAGCGGTCAGGTACTGCGAAACCAGGTCGGTAGTTAGGCGTCCGCGCTCGTCGGTGAGTTTCGAAACCACCGATTTCTTGGTCTTGTCCTTGTCGCGCGAAACACCGCGCGTGGTGTTGGACGTCAACTCTTAACCTCCGCTTAACCTAATTATTCTTGGCACCGCCGGACATTCTCTCCCGTGGCACCCCCAGCGAGAACGCGTCACCATGGCTTGTCCTCCCCAGTTGGACCTCGCCGCGAAAACAATCTCGCTGCCCGGTTCGACACTATTACAGAAACCACCGCCTTTGAGAACCCCCAAATTTCCGGATTTTCCATTTTCCTCCTCGGAAAGGACATTTCCCCAGATCTGTCAACAGGGTTATCCACAGATGTGGGAAAGCGTCTTCTCCGGTTCGGTCAGATCCTTGTCACAGAAGACAACGCTCAATCTGAGAACGTTGTTCCAGGTTTCGAAATGTTCTATCCGACGGGTTCTATTCGGTTGCTTCTGAGGCTTCCTGTCGATCAGGACCATTGGTCAACAGACGATGAATCGAAGCGGCAGCCGTACGGCCCGCACCCATAGCCAGAATGACAGTGGCACCGCCAGTGACAATGTCACCACCCGCGTAAACCCGTGGTTTCGTCGTGGCATAAGTGGCCTCATCCACCACAAGAGTCCCCCACCGGGTGAATTCGAGCCCAGGAGTGTTAGCAAGCATGGGATTGGGAGCATTCCCCGCAGCGACAACCACCACATCCACCGGAATCTCCTCAATCGCCCCGTCTATGGGCTGAGGCCGACGACGACCAGAATCATCCGGCTCACCCAACTCCATTCGTTGGAGAGTCATCGAAGTGAGAACGCCCCGATCGTTTCCGTGGAACGCCGTCGGCGCCGACAAAAACTCGAAACGAATCCCCTCTTCTTTGGCATGACGCACTTCTTCTACACGAGCAGGCATCTCCGCCTCAGTCCGCCGGTAGTAGATAGTCGATGTGTCGGCGCCCATCCGAGCGGCTGTCCTCACCGCGTCCATTGCGGTGTTACCGCCTCCGATAACAGCGACATTCTTCCCCACAACATCCGAGACGGGGGTATCGGAGCCTTCAAGGTAGGCACGCATCAGGTTCACCCGGGTGAGGAATTCGTTCGCCGATTGGACCCCCACCAAGTGCTCACCGGGGACATTCAGGAATTTCGGGAGCCCTGCGCCGGTACCAATGAAGACGGCGTCATGAGTCTCAAGAAGATCATCGATCGTCTCCGCTTTCCCGATTGGGGCATCCAGTTCAAACTTGACTCCAACGGCTTCGAGCCGGGCGACATCAGTTGCGACAACTTCTTTCGGGAGACGGTAAGCGGGGATTCCGTACACAAGGACTCCCCCAGCTACATGAAGAGCCTCATACACGGTTACATCGTGTCCTTGGCGAGCGAGATCGAACGCACAGGCCAAGCCACCGGGTCCGCTCCCCACTACCCCTACCGAAAAGCCCGTCGGGGTTATCTCGCCGGTTGGGTTCCATGGAACCCGATCGGCGACGTATCTCTCAAGATGACCGATCGCTACTGGCTGCCCCTTCTTCCCCATGATGCACGCACCCTCACACTGCTTCTCTTGGGGGCACACTCGTCCGCAAACTGCCGGCAGAGAGTTGTCTCGGGCAATGATGTCCGATGCCAGGTCAAAGTCTTTCTCGGTTATCGC
>CAYTVW010000198.1:0-3905 GCA_964441865.1 uncultured Acidimicrobiaceae bacterium | reverse complement strand
TCGTAACCAGGAGCACCTGAATCCGCGGAACCAGCTGAGACAGGCTGATTGAGACGTCTCCCGTCCCGGGAGGAGTATCGACGAGGAGGAAATCGAGATTGTCCCACCAAACGTCGCCCAAGAACTGTTCCACTGCCTTGTGAAGCAGAGGCCCCCTCCAAATCACTGCTTGCCCGTCAGGGACAAAATATCCCATAGAAATCACCCTGACCCCGTGCGCGGCAGGCGGGACAATTACCTCTCCCAAAACCACCGGAGGATGATCCACGCCCAACATACGGGGAATGGAGAATCCCCAAATATCTGCGTCTATAACCCCGACTCTCTTCCCCGCTCTTTGAAGAGCGACAGCCAGGTTGACCGTCACCGACGACTTCCCGACCCCTCCCTTCCCTGAAGAGATGGCGACAACTCGGGTCCGAGATCCAGGAGCACCGATTTTCGGCCCCGCCGTCTCACTGAGGGTTTTGGCCATCTTCGCTCTTTCAGGATCAGGCATCTCCTCCAGAGTCAGTTCCTCTACGCCCACCTCACGAACCAATTCGGAAAGCCTCTCAACTAACGGGTAGTCCGAGACAGGGACGAGGATCGTGGCTGACCGATCACCGACAGTCTTGAGCATCCCCAGCGATTCAAGTGACCTGGCGAAGAATGGGTCCTCGACGGCCCCAACTCGCTCGGCGAGGGTTGATGATTCGGCCATGCTTATTTCTCCTATGGCGAGAGTGTTTAGAAGTCTTGCGAACTATAGTGAGAGGGTGACCGATACAGTCTCGGAATCATCCCGACGTCTCGATGAGACAATCGGGAGCCTCACTGCAGCTCTTGGTGACCCTACCCGAAGAGCAATTTTCATTGCGGTTAGGGAATCACCTTCTCCGATGACGACCTCAGAGATAGCCGAAATCTTCGGGATCCACCCAAACGTCGCCCGCCACCACCTCGACAAGCTCGCCGTAGACGGCTATCTGGCCGTCTCTATGCAGCGCCGCTCCGGACGAAGAGGTCCGGGAGCTGGCCGACCCGCCAAGTGCTATGAAGCATCAGACAAGTCGATCGATCTCCATTTCCCATCGAGAAGGCAGCACATTCTCATCGAGCTTCTACTCAGACTCATCGAGCGGATAGGTGAAGAAGATGTGGCACTGGTTGCCCAGGAGGTGGGCCGAGAATATGGCCGTGAACTCGCTCAACAGATCGGCGAGCCCACCACTGCTGGGTATGAGGCTGCCGTTCGCGCAGTCGCTCAAGCTATGACCGGAATCGGATTCCAGATGTCCACCACCCTCGATCCCAGGACAGTGCTTACTCGCCAATGCCCATTTGGGGAAGCTGCTGCAGATCATCCAGAAGTTGTCTGCTCCCTCGATCGAGGAATCGTCATCGGCCTAATGGACTCTCTTGACCCCAGAATCCGACCAGTTCTCAACCCTCATCAGGAAAAGTCCGGTAGTTGTAGGACAGAAGTCCCACTTACCATTTCGTCCAATCGATAACGCCTAGGATTGGACATCAAGGACTCGAGACAAGGCTTCACGGTTGATCACCCTCAGATCTGAAGACGCGATTGTTTCAATCCTCCCAGAATTGGGGGGATCGCTTCTGCGTTTTTCAGTCCAAGACAGAGACGTTCTTAGAAAAGGCCTCCCCGAGCAAGATGACCCACGAACCACTGCCTGTTTCCCGATGGTCCCCTTCTGCACACCGATAGAAGGTGGGCTCTTCAAATTCGCCGAACGATGGATCGATGTCCCCTCCGCTCTTATTGACGAGCCACTCCCGATCCACGGTCACGGATGGCTCCTTCCCTGGACCATCGCCGACCGAAACGACACAGTTGCGATCCTCACACTCACTCATCCTGCGGACTCTTGGCCGTGGCGGTATCGAACCGACCAGAAGTTTGAGCTCGAACCCAACCGGCTGACAGCGTCTCTCCAAATAACCAACCTCTCCGATACTTCAATGCCGTTCGCTCTCGGGTTCCATCCATTCTTCGAGCGACCACTCCTCATCAACGCCACTGTCGACGGACTCTGGACAGGGGAGGACCGTATCCCCGACCACTGGGAATCTCACCCCAGCTTTCGCCGTGCCGACGCCGACCTTATGACACTCGACAACACTTTCACCGGGTGGGATGGCCGCGTTCAGATCAATTCCCAGGCCGGAGAGACATCGATCCATTCTGATCTCAGGTTCCTGCACATCTCAGCTCCCAAGGGACGCTCAGGTATGAGTGTGCAACCGGTGAGTTCCGCCCCCGACGCATTCAACCACCCCGATCGTGGCCTCCAACTCCTTGAACCGGGCGAGACGTTCACCAGCGAAATGCGAATCGACCACGAGGTCCAATAACTCCCATTCGAGGAAACCAGCACCTCGAGTATCCTCCCTTACCTGAACAGGATCTCCGATGTCGCCCTTGAAAGGCAAAAAATGTCCGCTTCCGCTTTCCAACACGCCATCTCTTCTATCACCACTCCGATAGGTACCAGGAAGATCGCTCAGCTGGAGTCGGTCGGGGATATCTCCCAGCTCCCTTACTCGATTCGGGTGTTGCTTGAGTCGACTCTTCGGAGACTGGACGGAATCACTGTTACTGACCTTGATGTCCAATCGGTAGCTAGCTACAACGCCTTGTCGGTGGGAGAGGTCGAGATCCCCTTCATGCCCGGACGAGTATTACTACAGGACTTCACTGGAGTCCCCGCGGTCGTCGATCTCGCTGCTATGCGATCTGCCATCCTCCGGATGACGCGAGACGAAGCCGCGGCAGCCCAAGTGAATCCGGGCGTGCCTTGCGACCTAGTGGTGGATCATTCCGTTCAGGTCGACGCTTCCGGCACCCCAGAAGCCCTCTCGATCAACAGCCGCATGGAGTTCGAGAGAAACTCAGAGCGGTACCGATTTCTCAAGTGGGGAAGGTCGGCGTTAGACAACTTCCGAGTTGTTCCCCCCGCAACGGGGATAGTCCACCAAGTGAACCTTGAATACCTCGCCAAAGTGGTGTGGGACGACGGCGAGTGGTTATACCCCGATTCTGTGGTGGGGACCGACAGCCATACCACCATGATCAACGGTATTGGGGTACTCGGTTGGGGAGTCGGAGGCATCGAAGCGGAAGCTGCAATGCTCGGACAACCGATTTCAATGCTCCTCCCAGAAGTCGTGGGGTTCGAATTGACGGGCGAGCTGACCGGTACCGCCACGGCAACCGATCTGGTCCTCACTGTCACCGAAATGCTCAGGAAACACGGCGTGGTTGGGAAATTCGTCGAGTTTCACGGTTCTGGTTTAGCGAATATTCCGTTGGCTAATCGGGCGACGGTCGCCAACATGGCTCCCGAGTACGGGGCAACTGTTGGGTACTTCCCTATAGACGAACGAACCCTCGAATACCTCCATCTCTCTGGCCGTCCGGAAGAACTAATTGAGGTGGTAGAGCTATACGCCAAGGCTCAGAAGCTGTGGTATGACCCTTCGACAAGGCCAATCTATTCGTCACATCTCACCCTCGACCTATCCACGGTTTCTCCCTCTCTATCCGGTCCGAAACGCCCTCAAGACCGCATCGATCTATCAGCGATGAAAAAAACCTGGCGGGAACAGTCTTCGACCGTTTTCGGCCACTCACAACAGGCCGAAGCCCCCTTGCCAGGCCAATCCCGGTCACTCAAGGATGGTGATGTTGTGATTGCTGCTGTCACATCCTGCACGAACACTTCGAACCCGGAAGTGATGGTCGGAGCGGGAATCCTCGCCAGAAAAGCACGGAGACTCGGAGTCGAGACAAAGCCCTGGGTAAAAACGTCTCTCTCTCCGGGCTCCAAGGTGGTGACCGAATACCTCGACGCTTCTGGCCTCACCGACGATCTGGAAGCCTTAGGGTTCCACAACGTCGG
>CAYTVW010000197.1:0-3917 GCA_964441865.1 uncultured Acidimicrobiaceae bacterium | reverse complement strand
CAGGAAGAAAGAGCCGACATGGCCGCTCATCTTCACGACTCGGTTCTGCAGACCCTCGCTCTCATTCAACGCTCGGACGATCCGCAGAAGATCGTAACTCTGGCGAGAGCTCAAGAGAGAGAGTTGAGGAGTTGGCTCTTCGACGAGGTGGGACGTCCGATCGGAGACAGCTTCGCGAAAAGCCTGGCCGAGATGGCAGCCCGGGTAGAAGAGGATTTCACAATCCCAGTAGAGGTGGTCTCGGTAGGAGACGTGGCACTAGACGAGCGGACACAGGCTCTTCTCTTGGCGGCTGGGGAGGCGATGGTCAACGCCGCTAATCATTCTGGAGCGGATCGGGTCACGGTCTATTCCGAGAAGTCTGCTGAACGCCTCGAAGTATGGGTCTCTGACCAGGGAAGAGGATTCGACGTCGAGTCCGTGAAGGAGGATCGTCACGGCATCTCCGAATCGATCCTGGGACGGATGTCCCGTCAAGACGGATGTGCCGAAATCACCTCTCGCCTCGGCGAGGGGACGGAGGTACACCTAACGTTGCCCATGAAGGAGTGACCGGTAATGATTCGCGTGTTCTTAGTCGATGATCACAGGCTTTTTCTTTCCGGAGTTGAAGCGGAACTCGAAGGATCCGTACAACTGGTCGGGACCGCCATCGACGTTGACGCAGCGATCGATGGGATCCGACAAACTCGGCCCGATGTTGTTCTGATCGATGTTCATATGCCAGGCGGGGGAGGGCTGACAGTGATTGAGAATGTCCTCCAGACGAATCCCAACGTACGATTCCTTGCCCTTTCAGTCTCCGATGCCGCCGAAGACGTGATTGCGATGATCCGTTCTGGAGCGCGGGGGTATGTCACAAAGACTATTCAGCCCGAAGAGCTGAAAGAGGCTCTTGCCCGAGTCCATGCTGGCGACGCGGTGTTCTCGCCACGTTTGGCAGGTTTCGTGTTGGACGCATTTGGGGAGGCCGTCACCGCACCGATCGACCCCGAGATGGATCAGTTAACGAGCCGAGAGAAAGAAGTCATGCGTCAAATCGCGCGCGGCTACTCCTACAAACAGGTAGCTTCCCGGCTCTCGATCTCGGTGAAGACTGTTGAGACTCACGTCTCTGCAGTTCTGAGGAAGCTTCAACTATCCAACCGGCACGAACTAGCGAATTGGGCGTCAAAAAGAAGGATCGTCTAGGGCGCTATTCGGCCGGAGGAGGCGACCAGGCTCCGTAAGAAGCGATCATCCGCAGGCGGTCCTCGGTCGAAGTGAGGTCAATTCGGAAACCGGCATCGATTGACCTCCAAGACCGGATCTCGGGACGTTCTTCGACTGTGGTGTCGTCATAGTCCGAGAAGAAGGCCTCGATGTCTTCCAGAATGTGCTCGAGGTCTTCGGGTGCGTATTCGACGGCTACCGCGAAGAGAGCTACATCTGCGTGCTTCTCGAAGGTGGCTTCCCAGATTGTCCCGTTTTCGGGGATGGAGAACGGGAAGACTTCCGGGACGGTGCCCCCCTTAATCGCCTCAGGGAAAGGACGTTGACCCAAGACTTCTTGGAGTTGTTGGGAGCGGACGGCGTCGGCGAAGTCGAGGTACGAGGTCTCGACGTCGAGACCACAGGCGGTGGAAAGCAATCCGAGGAGTAGGACGGGGAGCATTCGGCGCATAGGGACAATTTAGCCCCGGTCCGAACTAGTTCGGACCGGGGCTATCCATTCGAGTGTGATTTCCGGTCAACCGCCCGCAGTCACCATGGTGGCGAGTTCAGCTCCGTCATCTGAGAGTTCGATCGAGACAGTGAAACCGGCCGAAGGGCTGAGGATCATGAAGGAACCCGACTGGGAGTACTTGCTGGTATCCGAGTACTGCGAGAAGAACTCCTCGTAGAAGGAGACGAGTTCGTCAAACCTTTCGGGAGCGTATCCGACAGTGACCATCCCGGAGGAGACGTCACCTTCGGAGACAGCCAGGTTGCCGTGAACTTCGCCGCCGCTGGGGATTGGGATCGGCCATCCATCAGGAATGTCGCCTCCGGCAACCACGGATCCTTCGCCGTCCTCGGTTTCGAATTGGACGACTGTGTCACCGGTGATGTCGTCAATATCTACGTCGACATCTCCGTCGGATTGGTCTTCAATAGCGTCCTCGATTTGGTCGGCAACGTCGTTGTCCGAAGGCGCGTTGGTCGTGTCGGCGTCGGATCCGCAGGCACTGAGTGCCAAGACCGAGACCAGCAGAAGTGTGAGTTTCTTCATCTTGTTCTCCTGAGAAGTGATTCCAACTGAGCAAGCAGCCCAAGTCTACTCGCCACCGGGGGAGCCGTTCGACGGAATCGAACGGCTCCTGAGCTGCCATACTCAAAGCCATGTTTGTGGAGACCTATCTGCCAGATCAGTACCGTCCAGCGATTGAGGCAACATGGCGACGTTGGAGTCGTCATGAGGTTCTGGAGAGGCTGAGGGCGGGAGACCCAAAGGTCTGGTCGAGGGTGGATGTTCCGGAGTTGGCGGATCGGCTAGGTTGGCTTGATTTGTACCGGACAATGCGTCCGCGTCTCGACGAGATCCAGAAACTCGCAGACGCGGCTGCTGGCGTAGAGCATGTGGTGTTGTTGGGGATGGGTGGATCAAGCCTCGCCCCGGAAGTGTTCCAAAGTGTCTACGGGAAGACAGAAGGGCGGCCTCGCCTCATTGTTCTCGACAGTACCCATCCGGAGAGAGTCACTGATGTTGCTCGGAGTGTCGACCCCGGAAAGGCGTGGTTCGTTGTCTCGTCCAAATCGGGGACGACGCTCGAGACACTGTGTCTGTATCGCTATTTCTGGAAGCTCGCAGGTGAAGACGGCTCCCGATTCGTCGCGATCACCGATTCCGGAAGCTATCTGGAGAAACTCGCTCATGAGCGCCGCTTTCGGGCGGTTGTCACGGCGCCCTCGAATGTAGGAGGGCGATATTCGGCTCTCACGCCGTTCGGTTTGGTACCGGCAGCGATGATCGGGATGGACGCGGAGGCCATGTTGGATTCAGCCGAGGGGTTGGCAGACCGTTCGGAAATCCACCCTTCCGAACTCACAGTGGATATGGGTGCGATTTGGGCGGTCTTGGCCGCGGCAGGGCGCGACAAACTCACGATCCTCACGTCAGCGAGATTGGACTTGTTCCCGATTTGGCTTGAACAGCTCGTGGCCGAGAGTCTTGGAAAAGCGGGGACGGGGATCGTCCCGGTGGCAGGAGAAGAAAGACTGACCCAATACGGTTCGGATCGGCAGTTCTTGAGCTATCGATTGGAGTCGGACGATCCAGTAGTCGACCCGTCGGAGTTCGTGTCCGCTGGTCATCCTCTGATCCGGATAGAGATGGGAGGCAGGACACCGATAGCTCGGGAGATGCTCCGAGCCGAATTGGCAACGGCGGCCGCCGCTGAAGTCTTGGGTGTTCTTCCGTTCGATCAGCCCGATGTGGATGCAGCTAAGTCTTTGGCGAAGGAAGCGATGGAATCCCGGGTGGGGCCGGACGCTTCGGGGATACTCGAACCCGAGTCGGGATCGGTTGCTCTCGGGGAGATGCTCGGTGAACTCGGGCCCCGAGAATATGTGGGTATTCACGCCTATCTTCCCCCGGGGGTCTATGACTCCGAGTTGGGAGACCTACGTCGCAGGATTGGAGAACGGACCAAGCTGGCCACGACTCTGGGCTACGGTCCCCGGTATCTGCATTCGACAGGGCAGCTTCATAAGGGTGGTTATGGGGGAGTCTTCCTCCAACTAGTTGACGAGCCCGGCGAGGTTGTCGAGATACCCGAGACCGATTACACGTTCAATCGGGTAATCGCTGCCCAAGCAGCCGGCGACGCGGGGGCCCTTCGAGCAGCAGGGAAACCGGTCCTTAGGATCTCACTCGGATCTGATGTGCGAGCCGGACT
>CAYTVW010000196.1:0-3942 GCA_964441865.1 uncultured Acidimicrobiaceae bacterium | reverse complement strand
GGCCCGATGGGTCTCAACATGCATTATGAATACGCGGACCGGAAGAACGGCCGGAAGCCGGTCGTCTATCCACACCCAGCGACCGAACCGTTCCTCAAGTCGACCTACGGGATCATTACCTATCAGGAACAGGTGATGCAGGTGGGACGCGAACTCGCTGGCTATTCGATGGCAGAGGCCGACGATCTTCGCAAGGCAATGGGGAAAAAGATCAAGAGTGTGATGGACGCTCAGAAGGAGAAGTTCGTCGCAGGGTGCATGGCTCAGGGGCATCCAGAGAAGCTCGGACGAGAACTGTGGGACGCCATTGAGCCTTTTGCTGGGTATGGCTTCAACCTGTCGCACTCAGCCTGTTACGCGTTTGTTGCTTTTCAAACAGCGTACCTTAAGGCCCACCATCCTGCTGAATACATGGCCGCGTTGCTCACGTCAACGAAACGCGACAAGGACCGGACGGCGTTATACCTGAGCGAGTGCCGGTCTATGGGGATCGAGGTTTTGGTTCCGGAAGTCGGAGAATCAGAAGTCGACTTCACGGTGGTTGACGGGAAAATTCTGTTTGGGATGTCGGCAGTCCGAAACGTGGGCGAAGGAGTGGTAGAGAAAATCATTGCCGCACGCGGGGAAGAGCGGTTCAAGGATTTCGCCGATTTCTGCAATCGAGTGGACATTGATGTGCTGAACAAGAGAACGATCGAATCTCTTGTCAAGGCCGGCGCTTTCGACTCGATGGGGTATGGCAGAAAGGCGCTCTTCCTTAGGTTCGAAGAGATTGTGGAAGCCATCGTGGCCCGGCGACGGAACGAGGAAATGGGGCAGTTCTCTCTTTTCGGAGAAGGGTCGGGAGGATCTGACGGAGTCTCGTACGAGGTCGGAGAAGGAGAGTGGGGTCAGAAACAGAAACTCTCTTTCGAGAAAGAGATGCTTGGACTGTACATCTCGGACCATCCGTTGCTCGGGATGTCGGAGTCTCTTCGATCCGGCGGATTCACTCGGGTGACCGCGCTCTGGGAGTTGACAGACAAGAGCCTGGTAACGGTCGCCGGATTAGTGTCGGGAATCTCTCGCCGGTACACCAGAAACAACGAGCCGATGATCTTCTTCCAGCTCGAAGACTTGGAAGCAAGCGTCGAGGTAGCCTGTTTTCCGAAGGTCGTCAATCAATATGGGACAGTGGTCCAAGACGACGCAGTGGTGTCGGTAGAGGGTAGGCTCGACCACCGGGGCGATGAAGTGAAACTGATCGCTCGCGCCGTCAAAGAGCTTGAGCTTTCGGCGACGGGGACACTCAGAATCAATGTACCGGGCAATCGGCTTTCTCCTGACACGATCTCAAGGTTGAAGGGAGTCTTGGCGAATCATCCGGGTGCGAGTCCGGTACTCGTGCATATGGTGAATGGTTCTCGTCACCAGCTAGTAAGACTCTCAGACGAGTTCAAAGTCGATTTGCGTTCTGCCTTGTACGCTGAACTCAGAGAGTTGTTGGGGGCTTCCGCCGTAGAGTGAATCCGAAGGCGGGACGATATCTTTCGGTATGAATCAAGTCTGGCTGATCCCGAAAGGTCCTAATCAGGCTCAAGACACGGTGCTGCAGTTTGAGCCGGGTTTGGCTGTTGCTGAAGTCTCTTTGGTGTCAATGGGAGTATCTGCTCCGATATGAGTCGGGCCCCGGAGAACCGGGGCCCGAGCCGACTATGTGGGTCGTCCTGATTAGGCGATCTGGGCCGCAATCTCGGCGAGTCGAGTCGCATAACCCATCTCATTGTCATACCAGGCGGCGATTGTCGCCAGGTTGTCTCCGATGACTTGGGTAAGGGGAAGATCCACGATCGAAGAATGGGGGTCGCCAACAATCCTGCTGGATGCCCACTCATCTTCGAGAACGGCCATGACTCCCTTAAGAGGGGGAGTGGCAGCAGCCTTCCTGAACGCCTCGTTGATCTCCTCCGCAGTCACCTTCTTGGAGAGAACGACATTCAGCTCGGCAATCGAGCCGGTCTTCACTGGAACCCGGTACGCCTTTCCTGTGATCTTCAAGCCGGGCCAGATAAGGGCCAGAGCCTTGGCTGCGCCCGAGGAGGACGGAATGACATTCTCGTAAGCGGCCCAAGAGTCGCGTCGATCCTTCATTGGCTGATCGGTGAGCGCCTGGGTGTTGGTGGCGGCGTGAATGGTCGTGAAGAACCCGTGCTCAACGCCAAAGTTCTCGAGGAGGACTTTGACTACCGGCCCTAGGGCATTGGTTGTGCAGGAAGCCATGGAGACGATCTTGTGAGACTGGGGATCGAAGGTGTCGTTGTTGATCCCGGAGAGAAGGAACGCATCAGCGTCCTCCTTGCTCTTGGACGGAGCAGAAACGAGGACCCTCTTGGCGCCGCGGTCTAGATGGGCCTGAGCACCTTCCCGCTTGGTGGCGCGGCCAGTGCAGTCGATCACCAGATCGATGTCGAGTGCTGCCCAGTCGGGGAGAGCTTCCATCGAATTGAAGTACTTGATGGTGCGTCCGCCGATTTTGATCTCATTGTCGGTCGCGCTGACCGGCTCGTTCCAGCGTCCGTAATTGGAGTCGACTTCGAACAAGGCTGCGAAGGTCTGGGCATCGCGGATATCCGATATCGAGACCGCCGACCAAAGGTTCTTGTCGAGTGCTGCCTTGAGGACGGAACGTCCGATTCTTCCGAACCCATGGATAGCAATGTTTGCCATGATCAGTCTTTCTTCCTTCGCTAGCGAACACGTTGGGAGCGCTCATCGCGCCGATCAAAGGGTACACGGCTCAACGGGAGGAAGATTCGGCGTTTGTTTGGATTGAGGGTGTTGAGATTCTGTGAGGGCTCTTCGCAAAATGGCTGGTGCCCCCACGTTGAGGCGTCAATACCGGTAGGGGCACCTACCCGACATTCTGTGGAATCACGGAACGGGGAAGCTCAGTCTGTAGGGCCAGCGACCTCTCGGCGTCGTTCCGCTGCTCGTTCACTCTCGATTCTTTCGAGTCCGACCTCAGAATGATCTACGAATTTCATGGCTTGCGCCAGAGCACGGTGTCCGGCCTGGTCAGCGATGAGACGATGCATCTCTTGGACAACGCGGCGGTAGGCGGCATGTCCGGTTGGACGGCTACGGAGTTCGATCAGATGGAAAGCCTCTCGAGGATTCATCTCCATCGTGAAACGAATGTGTGATGCGAAAGGCACCACATATTGAGCTACATCGGGCCCGTGGGAGATTCGGAGATTCTCATAGGTCTCCGCCGCTGCGTTCATAAGACCTTGCCAAGCCTCGCTCTTCCCGGTTTCCTCGACAACGGGAGGTATGTCGTAGCCAAGACGAGTCGTCAGGCGTTGCCAATCGACGGTGAGCATTCGATGCCTCTGGAGATCGCGGAATGCCCCGAAATCGCACACCACTTCGAAACGGTAGGCAGTCCTCTCGAATGCTCGTCCCGGAATGTGTCGGCGGTTTCGGCGGTCACCGACTGCGGCGGTAAGTATCCGGACTCGGTCTTCAGCGCTCATCGTGGAAACAGAGTCGGCAATGTCGGAATTCTGGCCTTCAGAGTATGCGAAGAGGGCTGCAGTGACAATCTTGGCCTCTGCCTCGGGGTCGAAATCGATGAGTTTTACTGACCAAGGTTGTGGTGAAGCTGAAACACCGAGCGAAGACTCCTCCTCTTGAAGTCGGGCAGCATTCTCTTCGAAATATCGGGACCATTCTCCGCCTCGATTGGGTTTGTCTACTCGGGTGAGAAAGGAAGGGATGACTTTCCTGAGCTCTTCTAGCATCATCTGGCCGTAGCACCGAACCTCCATCAAAGGGGAAGCCTGCATACGAATGAGCGTCGTCTCGTATGACTGTCCTGAAGCGAAAATCCCAACGTTGGAGAGTGTTGAAGCCGGGAGGAGGCCGCGTGCCACGTCGCATGCTTTTGCTCGGACCGCGGCG
>CAYTVW010000195.1:0-3946 GCA_964441865.1 uncultured Acidimicrobiaceae bacterium | reverse complement strand
GGCGTATCCACACAATGACCCAGGCTCGCTCCTGGTACCTTGACCCGCTTGCGGCGCGAGACGTGGGGGGCCGGGTGGGACGGTATGACCAGTCCGCTTTGTTATCGGTTGTGAAGCGCAATCGTAACCGTTTTGGTCTCTCAACAACAACCCAGCCGTCTCTCCGGATCGAAACCGAACTCCGGAAGAAGAAAATCAAATGGATTCGAGATTCTTATGGGCCTCTAGAACAGCTTCGGCCGCTTCTCTACCCTTGTTCGCTGGTCCTGGAAGTGAACGTTCCACAGCTTGCTCAAATTTCTTCACGGTGAGGACAGCGTTCCCGACAGGACGGCCAAATTGAAGAGCCACATTCCCAAGGCCCCTCGCCGACTCATCGGCGACTATCCGGTAATGATCGGTCTCGCCTTTGATCACAGCCCCGACAGCGACGACCCCCTCGCATCCCGACTCGAACAGTCGAAGCGCCGCCAAAGGAAGCTCCAGAGCGCCCGCCACCTCTACGCGGACAATTGTCTCTACTCCTGACCGCTCGAAAACTTCGATTGCTCCCTCGGCAAGAGGCCGAGTGATAACCGCGTTGAAACGCGCTATCGCAACACCGACTTTGCTGGGTACGCCGCCCGTTGCAGGCTCGACAACACTCATCACCCCTCCAGCATATGGCCGAGCTTCTCGGCTTTGGTCTGTAGATACCGAGCATTGTGTTTGTTCTTCTCAATAATCAGTGGTACTCGCTCCAGAATCTCGAGCCCGTATCCTTCGATACCCGCCCGCTTAGCCGGGTTGTTGGTCAGAAGCCTCATCGACCGCACCCCGAGGTCATACAGAATCTGGGCCCCCACTCCGTAATCCCGGTCGTCGACCGGAAGACCCAACTCGATGTTCGCTTCCACCGTGTCCAGCCCCTGATCTTGAAGGTTGTAGGCAGCCATCTTCCTGAACAGTCCAATCCCTCTCCCCTCATGCCCTCTGATATAGAGGACAACCCCCCGCCCCTCTTTCCCAACGGCTTCTAATGCCTTGTCAAGCTGCGGACCACAGTCACATCGAAGAGAACCGAAGATGTCGCCGGTCAAACACTCGGAGTGCACTCGGGTCAAAACGTTTTCGCCGTCACCGATGTCTCCCATGACGAAAGCGATGTGCTCCCGCCCGTCAAGTCTGGATCGAAATCCGACAGCCCGGAAAGTCCCGTGCCGCGTGGGGATCGACGCTTCCACAACCCTTTCCACCATTCGATCTTCTTGCTGTCGGCGATATGCGATGAGATCAGCTATTGATCCCAATACGAGCCCATGTTCTTCTGCGAACCGTTGAAGCTCGGGGAGTTGGGCGACCGTACCGTCGTCATTCATTATCTCTGCCAAGACTCCTGCCGGTTTGAACCCGGCCAATTTGGCCAGGTCGACGGTAGCCTCGGTGTGTCCGGCTCGTTTCAGAACACCGCCAGGGTCAGCGCATAGAGGGAAAATGTGCCCTGGGCGCCCCAGGTCTGACGCGACAGTGCTGTCGTCAAGGACCGCCTTCACAGTATTGGTTCGGTCAGAAGCGGAAATCCCAGTCGTCGTCCCCTCGATGACATCAATGGAATGCGTGAAAGCGGTCCGTCTTCGATCAGTGTTCACCCTCACCATCTGGGGAAGCTGGAGGCGATCAAGTGTCTCTTCGTCAGTCGCAAGACAAATGATCCCTGAGGTGTGGCGGATCATGAAAGCCATCTGTTCCTCAGTGATCTTCTCGCCAGCAACGATTAGGTCGCCTTCGTTCTCGCGGTCCTCATCATCTACGACGATGACCATCTCCCCGCGTTTGATTGCCTCGATCATCTCTTCCGCAGGAACGAACTTCATGTCGCTTCTCCGTAGGTGGTCGGGCCCAACAACCTTTCGACATACTTGGCGATGACATCGCATTCGATGTTCACGATGTCGCCAGCTTGCCTTTCCCCGAGAGTGGTGACATCCAAGGTGTGCGGGATCAATGCGACTTCGAATTTTCGATCATCCGCCGCGGCCACCGTCAGCGAGACTCCGTCCACAGCAACCGAGCCTTTGTAGACCAGGTATTTGGCGAGTTCTTCCGGCGGTTCGATCGTGATTCTTTTCTAACCTTCGCCTTCCATCTCCACTGCCGAAACCACACCCTTCCCATCGACATGTCCTTGGACAATATGCCCGTCGAATCGCCCGTTCGCTTCCATTGCTCGTTCGAGGTTCACATGTGAACCTTCCTTCAATGCCCCCAGGTTCGTCACCCGTAGCGTCTCCGGAATCGCCTCGACTTCGAACCATGAATCCGATGTGGCCACCGATGTGAGACACACCCCCGAGACCGCTATTGACTTACCGTCCTCCATTGGTGTCACTTCCGGTGCTTCAATCCGAATTCGAATTATTCCATCGCCCCGCCGGATAGTGTCGACTCTCCCCATCACCTCGACAATGCCTGTGAACATGTGACGCATTCTAAACCACACCACGGCAGTGGAAATTTCCCTATAAAGACACAAGCAGGCTGAAGTCTCCGACCCCTCTCGTTTAGGGTTCCGGGATCCACCTAACGCGAAGATCCGGTCCGAACCGCGCTACGTCAACAATTTCCACCCGCAACATCGAACTCAGCTCGCCGAAGCTCCCCGCGAACACCCCCAGTCCAGTTCCTCCCGCCACGGCTCCAGCAATGAATGAGACCCCTTCTGCCACTAATCCCCCGCTGATGAGCGATCTGTTGAGACTCGCCCCTCCTTCCGCCAAGATGTCGAACAGCCCAAGACGGATCAATCCGCGCAACCCTTGTTCCAAGTCTTCGCAGATGATCTCGTCATTCTTTCCTAGCGGACGTCGCGAGAGAACAACTGGATCTCGATTCCAGATTTTCGCTCTGTCGGGAATCTCGCGTTCGCCCGCCACAATGACCGGTCTTGGCTGTTTCCCCTCGAATCCTGGAATCCTGACATCAAGGACCGGATCATCATGGATCACTGTCCCCGCCCCGATCATCACTCCGTCAGATTCGGAACGGAGTCGGTGGACGTCTCTCCGCGCGGCTTCAGAGGTGATCCATCTCGACTGTCCAGTCGCTGTCGCGGTTTGTCCATCCAGCGTGGAAGCCGTCTTGAGAGTGACTCGAGGCAACCCCTTCTCCCAACGGTGAAAGTATCCTGGATCCAGACGCAATACCGCCTCCGATGAGGGTTCCAGAATCTCGATCCCTGCCGCCTTGAGCCGATCCACGCCCTTCCCAGAAACCTCGGGATTCGGATCTCGCCTACCCACCACCACTCGTGTGATTCCAGCTTCGATGATCGCATCCGTACACGGCGGCGTCCGGCCGAAATGGGCATGCGGCTCCAAGGTAACAACCATCGTGGCTCCTTTTGCCATAACGCCCGCGGCCGCGAGTGCAAGAGGTTCAGCGTGAGGGGTTCCCGGTTCGACATGTGCTCCTTCGCCGAGAATCACCCCTTCTGGAGACACGACTAATGCCCCTACCCTCGGGTTCGGATGGGGTCGGTGTAGAGAAGCGATAGCGCAAGCCCGGCGAAACAGCGGCTCAAACCGATCCACGGTCAACCAGTCCTCCGGTCAACCTGGTATGACGATCCCGGTTGCTTCTTGGCGAATTCCTTCATCTCGACCGCTAGTGCCGAAACCTCCCATTGAGAGTCGACTGGACGGTTTGCGGTGTTCACCACCCCCATAGAGATAGAAACCATGGGGAACGCCAACCTGTCTCCGCGCCTATCGGTCACTTCGATATATCCACGCATCGCGTCCGCCGTGTCGTAGTAGTCGAGAATCCCGTCATCGAAGCGGTCAATCACTGATTTGCAGAATGGCTCCGCCTTCTCCGAATCAGTCACCACCACGAAGTCATCTCCCCCGATGTGCCCGACGAACCCGCCAGGGTCACCGACATCGGTAAGAGCCTCACCGAGAACGTC
>CAYTVW010000194.1:0-3971 GCA_964441865.1 uncultured Acidimicrobiaceae bacterium | reverse complement strand
GGCATATTCCACCTTTATGTATGTGTCATATATATGTTTACTACAGCTAGCTGACCAATGCAAGTGACTCTTGCCACAGCTGATTCGGCAGGTCCTCATTCCAGCCTCCCGTTTGGATGCCAAGAAGTGAAAGCGGCGACACTCACTAGTAGGGCTACCATGCGACCTTGTCGGGGAACCGGACAAGACACTCTCTTCGCGAAGGGTCCCCCACTCACAGATTCGCACCCTGAAGAACGGCCGCCAGTGACAAACCACCGCTTCGAGCACATCACAGTCCCGCTGAAGAGCCGCGAAGCGATCGGCGACGGATACCAGGTGCTCACATTCGACGCTCCTGGGATCAAGCCAGCCGAACCGGGCCATTTCATGATGATCCGCGGCATCGATTGGGGAGCTGCCCCAGCCCTTCCGAGACCAATGAGCTATCTGAACGGGGGCGAAACACCCTCGGTGCTAGTGAGAATCTGCGGCGAAGGCACCCTCCTCCTTGGGAAAGCAGAACCAGGTGATCTTTTCTCCGTGCTTGGCCCCCTCGGAACACCCTGGCGCGACCCTGACCCGCAAAGACACCAGATCCTGGTGGCCGGAGGGGTAGGCGTCGCACCGCTTCTGTTTCTCGCCCGCCGCCTGGCGGACCTCGGTACCAGACCAACTTTCGTATACGGCGCCCGCACCGACGCTGATCTTCCTTTGGCCGAAGAGATCGCCGGTATCTGCGAACTGGTTATTACCACTGAAGATGGCAGCCGCGGTTTCGCCGGCCGCGTCACCAACGTTCTTGGGAGTCTTCTGGGAAACAGTTCCGAGGTGTTCACATGCGGCCCGGAGCCAATGATGGCCAAGGTAGCCGAGATCGCTCGCCTCGCGCAGATACCCTGTGCGGCTTCAATGGAGACCCCGATGGCCTGCGGATTCGGCGTATGTCTTGGATGCCCGGTCCCAACGGTCGAAGGTGGCTATCTATACGCGTGCAAAGACGGGCCCTGCGTCGACGCTCACAAGGTTGATTGGAGCAAGACCCAGCCTCCGACTGGCTTAGCCAAACTAGGAAATGGAGATCTTGAATGACGCACCAATCAGTCAAGATCGGTTCTCTGAAACTCAAGAATCCCGTGCTGACAGCCTCCGGATGCTTCGGCTACGGACTCGAATTCGAGGAATTCTTCGACATCTCACTACTCGGCGGGATATGTACCAAAGGATTGAGCTTGCAGCCCCGACCCGGGAACCCTCCCAACCGTATCTGCGAGACTCCGGCCGGGATGCTCAACGCGATCGGGCTTGCCAACATCGGCGTCGAAGCTTTCTGCTCAGAGAAGCTTCCTCTCTTGCGTGATCACGGAGTCACTGTCGTGGCCAACATCTTCGCGGTCACCCTCGACGATTTCCGTGCCCTGGCCGAGAGACTCGACTCCGAAACGGGGATCGCCGCTTTGGAATTGAACGTCTCATGCCCGAACGTTGATCAGGGGGGAATCGAATTTGGCCGTGACCCAAGACTGGCCGCCCAGGTCACCCAGGCGGTGAAATCAGCCACGCACCTCCCCGTGTGGGTGAAGATGAGCCCCGAAGCTGGAGATTTGGTCGGTGTCGCCAAAGCTTGTCAGGACGAAGGAGCCGACGCCATCACTGCCATCAACACAATCAGGGGAATGTCGATCGACGTCGAGCGCCGCCGCCCTCGCCTCGCCAATCGAACCGGTGGCTTGAGTGGCCCGGCTCTACGCCCAATTGCGGTGAGGATGGTCTGGGACTTGGTCGGAGCGCTTGAGATCCCCGTTATCGGGATTGGCGGCGTCACCACGGCCCGCGACGCGCTGGAGTTCCTCATGGCGGGGGCAACCGCCGTCCAAATCGGGACAGCCAATTTCTCGGACCCAACTGTTGGCCTGAGGATCGTTGATGGAATCAAGACTTATTGCGAAACACACAAGTGTTCCGTGTCCGACCTCATCGGATCTGCCCGCGGATAAGAGTCGACCTGGCGGCCGAGGACTCATGGGGGCTTGGTCGTCGCCCTAAGCCTTGTCATTCCGTGCGCAGGGCCCGATCCGGCTGAATCGAACCGGTCCGATAGGCCGGAATCAAGCCAGCCAAAACGCCGACCAATAGTCCGACAACTGGTCCGGAGGGAAGGAGCCAACCTGGCGCCGAAGGCGCCCATCCGTTGATCCCCGCCCCCACAACCAAAGCCACCGTCCCCAAGGAAGCGCCAATCACCCCTCCCCACATCCCGACTAGAGCAGCCTCCAGCACAATCTGGTTCACAATGTCCCGGCGCCGGGCTCCGAGAGCCAACCTGAGTCCGAGTTCGCGAGTCCTTTCCACCACGGACACCGAAGTCGAGTTCGCTATCCCCAGAGCACCAACAACCAGGATCACTAAAGCGGCCGCCGTGACCAGCTTCTGGACATCAGACTGAACACCCTCCACATAGTCTCTGGGTCGAGGAGGTTTCACCACCGAAACCGAACTCGGGTCGCCGGGATTCACTACGAAAGCCAACGCAGGCTCAACCCGTGGAGCGTTCCCTAGCTCAGTCCTCACCACGAACTGGAGCCCCGAATTGGCGAAATACGAATCGGATGCCCCGGCGAGTTCAGCGTTCGGCGAGTACCGGATCGGGACGATCACCGAGGTCGCCAACGAAGGCATCCGAGGCGACAATCCAATGACCCCGATCACCTCATAGGCAACGCCATCCAACCAGACCGATCTGGGGACAGCCGTGCCCGATAACGCCCCCAATCTGTCGGCCAGATACCAACCGAGGACCGCCACTCGATCCGACCGCAACACATGCCCATAATCGAAAGGGCGACCCGAAATGAATTCGATGTCACGGGCTTCGAAAAGACCGGCGGAACCTTCCACAAGATTTACGTCATTGACCATGGCGGGCCACGGGTCTGGTAGAGATGACACCCCTACGAGCCTTCCCGACCGAAAAACGCCAGCAGCCTCCACCAAATCGACACCCTGCAACCGCGATTCCAGAGCCGAGGGGTCAGAATCCGAGAACGTTTGGCCAATCACTTCAGTCGCTTTCAGGACATCGAACCGTTTGGACACCTGCAGCCCAGCCGTGTGGGCCATCCCCACCATCGCCACCAGCGATGCCACCCCTAGAACCGTACCTGCAGCCGTCGCAATCGTCCGCAAAGGCCTCTTGGCGACAGACTCGACAGCCTCAGAAACCAGATCAGCGAACCTCAAGCCGCACCGCCTTCTCGAATCTGCCCTCCAACAACGGAGACAACCCTGTCGCCGAGAGCCGCCACCGCCGGGTCGTGCGTAACCACAATCACCGTTACGCCTCCTTCGCTGAGACGCCGAATAGCGTCGAAGACTTTCTCCCCGGATACAGAATCCAGATTCCCAGTCGGTTCATCGCAAAGCAGGATCTTTGCGTCACTCGCCAACGCACGAGCAATAACCGCCCGCTGCTTCTCGCCTCCCGACAGAGTCGACACATCAGACTCGAGTCGATGCAAGATTCCGACAGCCTCGATAGCCTTTCGGCTTCGCTCGATCCTCTCTTGTCTGGGGATCCCCGCGTAGAGGAGACCGAGCTCAACATTCCGCCCCAAGGATCTACCGGGGACCAGGTGAAACGTCTGGAAAACAAACCCGAAATAGGTGGCCCGGAGCTTAGCCCGCCTGTCAGCACTGATCCTGGAAACATCTTCTCCATTGAGGAGATAGGCGCCCGAAGTAGGAGCATCCAATAGTCCGATCAAATGCATGATCGTGCTTTTCCCGGCTCCGCTCGGCCCAACGATCGACAGCCATTCCCCCTCTTCGACAGAGAGATCAGTGTCAATGAGTGCTCTGATAGGAGGGTCTCCAGGAAAAACCTTCGAAACCCCTTGCAGTCGAATCAAGGTTCTAACCCAACCACTACGCGATCTCCGGCAGCAATCTCACCCGACACTATCTCGACCCAACCGCCAGCCGTCGCTCCCAAC
>CAYTVW010000193.1:0-3991 GCA_964441865.1 uncultured Acidimicrobiaceae bacterium | reverse complement strand
TGAGTTTTGCCTACATCGTGTACATGTCGGCATGGCTCCGCTACCACTACCCGACTGAATACTTGGCGGGAATTCTCAACGCTCAACCGATGGGGTTTTACAGTCCGAACTCTCTGATCCACGATGCGCAACGTCACGGAGTAGTTGTGATGAATCCGGACGTGAATATGTCGTGGCACGACTGTTCGATCGAACCGTTCGATGCTTCTCCCGATGATTTCGCCGAATATCTCGGTGGAGTCTGGCGGAGGGGGAGAGGTCCCATAGATGATCCGATTCGGTCTTCTACGGCGGTGCGGATGGGATTCGGAATGGTTCGGAACCTTGGACCGGAAGAGGCCACTCGTATCGAAGCGGCCCGCCTTATAGGAGGTCCCTTCCATGATCCGATTGATTTGGCCTATCGGACTGGGATTTCGGTCGATGGTCTGGAGGCTTTGGCAGCGGCGGGTGCCTTGGAGAGCATAGGATTAGGAAGGAGAGAAGGGTTGTGGGCGGCTGGCGTTCTCGCCGAGATGGGGCCGGGGAGACTCCCCTTAGCACCTGGGCTAGACGCGCCCGATCTCCCCGACATGACACCCCAAGAACGTCACCTAGCCGAACTTTGGGCTACTTCTGCCTCCACAACCCATCCGATCCAGTTCGTCAGAGAAGAACTCACATCTCAAGGGTGTAAAAGTTGTGCCGAAGTCGGGATGCTCAAAAAGCCTAAAGCGAAGGTCCGAGTAGGCGGAGTAGTGACCCACCGTCAGCGGCCGGGGACATCTCGAGGAGTGATCTTCTTCAACCTAGAAGACGAAACCGGTCTCCTCAACGTCGTAGTTACTCCGCCGGTCTGGGAGACCAACCGCACGACGGCAAGGCGTACCCCCGCAATGATTATTGAAGGATCGGTGGAATACCGCGACGGTGTCACCAATTTGATTGCAAGGAAATTCGAGGCGATTCCTCAAGTCAAGGCCGTGAGGTCGCGGGACTTTCGGTGATCGGGGAACTCAAGACCACTCAAGAATCTTCCCGATCTCGGCTTTCAACTCACTGTAAGTGTGGGTGACTTTGAACTCTGGGAACTCCTCTTGGACAGCGGGAGGGCAGCGGAACCAGATCCCCGCGTTGGCCGCCTGGAGCATCGCTGAATCATTGAAGGAATCGCCAGATGCCACTACGAAATAGTTGAGGGAGCGGAAAGCCCGGACTGACTCTCGTTTCTGCTGAGGCTGGCGAAGTCGGTAACCAGTTATCGCGTCGTTCTCGATCACCAACCGGTGGCAGAATATTGTCGGCATTCCGAGTTGTTTCATCAACGGAGCCGCGAATTCCTCGTAGGTATCGGAGAGGATGACTACTTGGGTTCGAGAACGGAGTTCGTCCAGAAATTCAACGGCGCCAGGCAAAGGTTCGAGTCGACCTATCACCTCGGAGATCACCGGGAGGGTGATTCCTTCGGTGTTTAGGACGTCGAGTCGGAGCCGCATCAGCTTGTCATAGTCGGGCTCGTCTCGGGTGGTCCGCGTCAACGCCTCTATCCCGGTTTGCTCAGCAACAGCGATCCAGATTTCCGGTACAAGAACACCTTCGAGATCGAGCGTGACTATTGACTGTTGTTGCATTCGCCGATTCTCGCCGAACAGGGAAGAGAAATTCAACTTGTTTACTGAATATGCTTGACGAGAGTCACTACAAAGTAGTCGAGGAAGTCGGCGAACTCTGGTCTTGGAGACTCTGGGAATCCGTCGGTGACGATGGATCCAGGGATGATAGAAGAGAGACTTTCGATCGTGTACCAGCGGTGTTGAGAGTTCTCGGGGTTGGAGGGGATTATCACCGTGGGAATTTCCAACTCTGATAGTTCGCGGTCCGTGACCCCTCGCATCGTCACGCCGTCGAGGAGAAGCTGGGCCACACCGCGGCCAGCTGTAGATGTGATTAGATCACGGTGGTGTCGGTCGATTTCGGGGTCATCGGCGGTGGCGGGCCAACATAGAATCAGTTTCCGAACCCATTCCGGGTGATCTACCGCAATCCGAACTGCCGTCGAGCACCCATTAGATGCCGCGACCAAAACCGCGGGTTCCTTACAGGAAACCTTGATGGCGGAAAGGACTGCATCGGCATCTTCCGCCCATGATCTGGGCGAAAGGAGCCGGTCGATGGGCCGGGCCTTGATCCCCACGTCGAACAAGCCCTGGACGACTCCTGATCGAATCCAGAACTCGAAAGCCCCGATGTCTTCATAAAGACCTCCGGGGATGAGGATTGCCTCGTGCCCACTCACTACAAGAACAGGATACCCGTTATCGGTGGTTACTTAATTGGGCCGAATTCCTCCTATCTGAAAAGTGAGATTGGGTCCCTCTGAGCAGCCACTACTCTCATATCGACTCGCCAAGAGGAAGATATGCCAACGCCCATCCGGATCAGCAGTAGGCCGGACCTCATCCCAGCGGTTGAACGGGTCATGATCGACCCGATCATCAAGAAGATCGAGGCTTTGAAGACCCAACACAACGCAGTTATCGCTGCCCACAACTATGTGACGCCCGACATCTTTGCTGCGGCTGATCTAACTGGAGATTCGCTCGCGTTGGCGTCTATGGCGAGAGAGACTGAGGCCGATGTGATCGTCCTGGCGGGTGTCTACTTTATGGCAGAGACAGCCAAGATCGTGAACCCATCGAAGACTGTGTTGATCCCAGACGTAAGAGCCGGGTGCTCGCTTGCCGACGGGATCACTGCAGCAGATGTACGGAGACTTCGGCAACAGTACCCCGGAATCCCTGTTGTGACTTACGTCAACACCTCGGCCGAGGTCAAGGCAGAGTCCGACATCTGTTGTACGTCAGGGAACGCGGTCGCGGTGGTCGAATCTCTCGGTGTTGAAAAAGTGATCTTCCTCCCGGACCAGTATCTGGGGCGTTATGTGGCATCACAAACTGATACTGAAGTGATCTTGTGGGAAGGGTCGTGTGAAGTCCACGAACGGTTCACAGGAGAAGAGATCGCTCAGTTGAGGACCGATTTCGGGGGTCTAGCGGTCATCGTCCATCCAGAGTGCCCTCCCGACGTCATTGCAGAAGCCGACTATGTCGGTTCAACGGAGGGGATCATCAGCTGGGTGAAGAAGAATCGGCCTTCTCGGCTGATGATGATCACGGAGTGTTCAATGGCCGACAATGTTGCGCTCGAAGTCCCAGACGTAGAGATGATTCGTCCCTGCAACCTTTGTCCGCATATGAAGAGGATTTCGCTCTTCAACATCCTCTATTCGCTAGAGACGCTTACTACCCGAGTTGAGGTTGAACCCGGCATTGCTGATCGAGCTCGTGGCGCGGTCGAACGAATGCTGGCAGTCGGTCGGAACGAGTGAGAGCTTCCTAGTGATCAAGACTGATCTCCCTGTTGTAGTCGGAAGCGGTGTCGCCGGGTTATCGATTGCCCTCGGTCTCCGGGAAGCGATCGTCATCACAACCGGAGAACTTGGTTCGACCGCTTTCGCTCAGGGGGGAATAGCGGCTGCGATGGGTAAGGACGATTCGACCTTGGTCCACGCTACAGACACTCTCACGGTCTCGGGAGGGTTAGCGGCCAGAGAGGTTGTCGAGGTCCTCACCGAAGGAGGACCAAAGGCAATCGCCCGACTTGCCGGTTTTGGTGCGGAATTCGATCGGAACATCTCTGGAGACCTCGAACTCGGACGAGAAGCCGGGCATCAGCGGCGTCGCATTGTCCATGCCGATGGAGATGCCACGGGACTGGAAGTCCAGAAGACTCTCTCCCGCGCAGCGGAAGAAGCGCCAAATATCGAGTTTTGGAAGGGGTGGAGGGCGTTGAGTCTCGTCCGTTCCGGTCGGAGACTGGTCGGAATCGTGGCTTCGGATCCGAATGGAGATCTACACGAGGTGAGAGCTCCGGCAGTGGCGTTGGCGACAGGAGGAATCGGTCGGCTCTATTCCAAGACGACTAACCCCGTCGCAGCGACTGGGGATGGGGT
>CAYTVW010000192.1:0-3999 GCA_964441865.1 uncultured Acidimicrobiaceae bacterium | reverse complement strand
GTTGTGGTGGGAAGGCGTACTCCGTGGATTGTATGGGCCGGTTTGGTGGTCGTAATCGCTGGAATCTTCGCATCGGCGGCTTTGTGGCATTCCGAGTTGGTATGGACAGGGCGAGACGGGGCTACATACGCAAACACCGCTAAGTGGTTGGCTGAGAAAGGGAACCTTCGTCCAGAGGTTCGGATTCCCCCTTTCGATGTTGAGGAACTAGATCTGTCGTTCGACTCGCCGGGGTTTGTCGATGGGAGCGATGGGAGACTCTGGATTCAGTTCATGCATGGCATTCCGGCGGTCTTGGCGTTGTTCTCAGAGCTGATCGGGGACGTCGGGATTTTCGCTGGAATCGTAGTGTTCGCGGTATTCGGCGTGGTCGGGTTGTTTCAGTTGCTGAGGAGGCATATGGAGGGAGGTTGGGCTTTGTTAGCTGTGTCGCTCTTGAGCGTGAGCCTTCCATTCGTGTACTACTCAAGATCGACTTTCACAGAGATCCCAATGTTGGCATTCCTTGCGATTGGACTCTATTTGATACGAGACGATTCGAGTGTCGACTCGAAGTTCTGGGCAGGAGTCTTTCTCGGGGCGACTCTCTTGACCAGGGTTGACGCATGGATGGTGGGTTTGGCCTTGGCGAGTGTGGGACTCTGGTCATCGTTGGTAGCGAAAGACCGGCTCGATGAGTGGAACAAGCTCATGAAAGGCTACATGTTGGTGGGTCTGTTAGGCGTAGTCGATCTTGTGGTGTTTTCGCCGTTCTACGTTGCCATAGTCGGAAAAAGGCTGGCGGTGTTGGTCTCGGGATTCCTGGTGCTTCGGATTTTGGGAGAGATTCTGGGGAGGAGAGAAATCGGTCACAATTCTGCTGAGAGATTGGTTCGCATTGTGTCCGTTGGCTCGTGGATAATCGTCGCGGCTTTCGCCGCAATGGTTCTGGCGATACGGCCTTGGCTAGTGGAAGGCTACGGATCCACCTACGACACCGTTCGTCTTCAAGAGCTGGAGGGGTTAGCAGTTGACCCGGCCCGGAACTACTCGGAGATGGCTGGAATCTGGCCGGTCTGGTATCTGGGATGGCTCGTGGTCTTAGCCGGGTGGGCGACAATGGCGTCATCTGTGAAACACGCCATCAGGGAGAGGCGTTTGGACGCGATAACGGTGTGCGCCGTTGTGTGTGCAACGAGTCTTGTCTATTCATTGGGCCCCCAGGCGAATCCTGATCACATCTGGGTGATGAGAAGATTCCTTCCGGTGGTCCTTCCTGGATTGGTGGGCTTCGGTGTGTATGGAACGAGGGCGGCGGTAGACCGGCTTTCAGGACGGTGGCGTCCGATATCGGTTTCGGTTGTCTCTGTCATGATGGTGTTACCAGCGGTGTATACGACTGTTCCGGCACTCCGGATACGCGATGGGGCTGGAACTGGGTCGATGATCATGGAAATGTGCGAGGTAATAGAAAACCGACCCGTGCTATTCGTTGAAACGGTTAGGCGTTCGACCAGTGGGTTTTTTGGTCAGCCGATCAGAGGGTGGTGCGGGGTTCCTGTTGCTGCGATCACTGTCGGAACGTCAGGAGAAGCGCGGGATATGGCCGATTCACTGGCCGGAGAAGGAGTTGTGTTCATATCGGAATTCGCCGAACTTCTACCCGGCGAGCGGAGTTTGGAGATGTTCTGGGAGGTGGAGTTCCTTCAAGAGACTCTGATGAAGACGCCTAACGAGTCATCAACTCGAACAGCCAGACTCTTCTTTGAGTTTCCCAGCTGACCAGAATGGCACCAGCAGAAGGTGAGTGATCGTTAGTCTTCCATAGTCTCCAATGAAGGGTCGTAGAACGTGGGCGAGTCGGTTGAAATCTCTGTTGTATTACCGGTTTTCAACGAGAAGGGTCACCTCGTGGCAGAGGTTGATCGAATTGCTCGGGGATTGAAGGAGGCGAAGCGGGAGTTTGAGATCATCGTTGTCGACGACGGCTCGACAGATGGATCGGGGGCGTTAGCGCAAACCTTGGCGAATGTACGAGTCCTTCGTTTTGCTCAGAACCGCGGCTCAGGCTCTGCTCGGAAATACGGAACCCTTGCCGCTAAGGGTGAGGTGGTCGTGTGGACCGACGCTGATATGACCTATCCGAACGACGAGATCTCTGAACTAGTAGAACAACTCGAAGGATTTGATCAGGTAGTCGGAGCCAGGACGAGCGAGAAGGGGACTATCAAAATCCTGCGGTTACCGGCCAAATGGATTATTCGAAAGCTGGCGAGCTATCTCACAGGCGTGAAGATTCCAGACTTGAATTCGGGGTTTCGAGCAATGCGACGAGACGTAGCGCTGCAATTCTTGTACCTCCTCCCTGTGGGGTTTTCCTGTGTCACAACAATGACGCTCTCGTTTCTGACCAACGGGTATTCAATAAAATACATTCCGATTACGTATGGTGCCCGAGAGGGGAAGTCCAAATTCCATTGGTGGCGTGATACGCGCCGTTATGTCGTTCAGGTGGTCCGGATGATCCTGCTCTATGACCCTTTGCGGGTTCTGGGGCCTCCGACTGTCCTGCTATCCCTTACTGCCGTCGGGAAACTTCTGTTTGACATTCTCGACAAGGATTTCAGGGTGGGGACCAATACCCTGGTGCTAATCGGTTCGGCCGTCGCAATGGGAGTGGTGGGGATGATCTCCGATCTGTTGGTTCAATCGAACAAGAGAAGACTCGACGTGATTCCGGCGACTTTATCGGCAGGACTGTGCATTGAAGGGGTTGATTCTGATGGAGAGGACTTAGCGGATAACTCGTGATTCCCTCGATGACACCGAGCGCCTGGATGAGGTACGGCCCGATAATCCGGGTTCTTCGAAGGGCAGGCGCTGAGGATTCCCTCCTGGAAGTAGGAGTGGGAGTGGGAGCGCTCTCGTTTCGCTTGGCTAGACGCTTTCAGGAATACCGCGGATACGAGCAGGACAGGGAATCGTTTCAAGTCGCATGCGGAAGACTGGCGGCGTTACCGCAGGCGGAATTGGTGAACTCGATTCTCCCGGCCGAACCCGACCGAACCTTCGGTGTCCTCGGTGCCTTTGAAGTGCTGGAGCACATTGAGGACGATCTGGGTACTCTCAGGGAGTGGGTGCAGTGGCTGAGGCCGGGAGGTCTCGGGGTGTTTTCTGTGCCAGCCCACCCTGAGTGGTTCGGTCCTTTGGATGTCTCAGTAGGGCATTTCCGGCGGTATAGCCGTTCAGAAATCCTTGGCTTGTTGGAAGGGGCAGGGTTGACCGATATCGAGATAGGCTCTTATGGATTCCCGGTTGTGAACTTGATGCACTGGGTGAGACGACGGATCGTTGTTGACAAGGAAAGAATTGAACAATCTGAGAAAACGGCTCGGAGCGGACGATCTCTGCAAACGTCGGGTTATCTCGGGAAGGCAATCGACTGCGTGATCCAACCGTGGAGAGTGATTCAGCGGCCTTTTGAACGATCGGGAGTCGGGATAGGTTGGGTAGTAACAGGCCGGAAACCTGCTGAGTCATGAACCTTCGGTGGATTTCGAAGACTCGATTGCTTTTCACCGTGTTGGCGTTGGTGGGACTCGCCGTTGGATTGGCGACAAGAACGTCGGATCTGGCTGAAGCGGAATGGCCCTCGGTTTTGGAAGGGGCGTTGGCATTAGTTCTTGGGTTTGTTGCGTTGATGGGTGGCGCATGGTCTTGGGCGATCCTTCGATCTCCGGGTGAGGAGGCGGTCAGGCATTTTCGGGCGTTCTTGGTGGCGCAACCTGCGAAATACCTACCGGCGGGTTTTTTGGTCCAGGCGGGTGCCCAAATTGAGCTTTCCGCTGATGAGTCCTCGCCTCGGGCCGATACGACCGGAAGGTTTCTGGTTCATTCTGCTATCCAGGTTGTGAGCGCTACAACAGTGGCAGCGTTGTTCGGTCTGGGGTCCGGTGTCGCTTGGTGGGTAAGCGGGGAATGCTGTTGGGTTCGTTATGCATGGCGTGGATACTGGCGGTA
>CAYTVW010000191.1:1341-4013 GCA_964441865.1 uncultured Acidimicrobiaceae bacterium | reverse complement strand
AGTGAGAGGTCGGAGGAGCGGGCCCACCCTTCCGTTCCTGATGGCTTCATCGGGACTGCGACACGAACCCAGCCGTCTTGTTCGTAGAGGGGTCCTTCGAGGAGGAGGACGACTCTCTGGCTACCCAGGTCGGTGCTTTCGGAGAGTGTGAGGATCGGAAGCTCAGCTCCCGGAGATTCGAAGATCTCTATTGGGGAATCGACTCGGCCCGCCAGAAACCATCCTGGAGGCATCGTCTCGACAGATGGGAGAGTGGTGGTCGTGATCTCGATCGGTGTGGTGGAAACGACCGATTCGGTTGAAGAAGTCGACGTATCAATGGTCTCAACCGTTGATGTCGGCGTCGAGGCGCATCCACTCAGGAGAACGCACAGGGACAACGCCGGTCGCAGACTGTTCATGAGATCGCCGAGGGTCGGATCAGTGCGAGAATTCCAGATCGAACCTGAATTATGGCGTCGGTTTCGATCAAGAGGTTCCCTGTTCCTCTGGTCGAACCGAACAGGAGATCTTCGTTGTCGAGTTCCCATCTCAGCCCGGATGTAGTGACTCCTTGCGCTGTCCCACCGATCGGTATGAGAGAGACCAATTCGAGAGGATCTCCCTTGATCGTGACTTCATCACGGACGATTCTGATTTTGGCGGTCCCGGCTATCCATTCGAGGTCTACTCCGGCGAGCCATTCAGCAGCGATGAGTCCGAGATTGGTGACCGTGTGGTCGAAACGACCGCCGATGCCTCCGACCAGAAAGATCCGATTGCAGTGTTCTTCGTGGACGGCGTGACGGAGAGCTAACTCGAGGTCGGTCTGGTCTTTGTCGACTGGGTGAACAATCCGGCGAGTTTCCGACAACTCCTCAATGCTGGAGATCGAGTCCATGTCGCCGATCACCAGGTCGACATGCAAACCGAGGAATTTCGCGTGTTCGAATCCTGAGTCAGCCGCGATCACGAGAGCGCCCAAAGGGAGATGATGCCTGGCCGAATCCAGTGGCTGGTCGCCTCCGGCCAGGACAATGCAGTCATTCATAGGCGCACCTGGAGGGTAAATAACAAAATCGTCTTACGCGCGATCTCGCGCGTAAGACAAGGTGATTATGAAAACAGTTATCGCGTCTCACAAGAATCACGCTATCTTCCGTCCCACGAAAATGAGTGTTATTGCCGTATTGACTTCAGGCGGAGACGCACCAGGGATGAACGCGGCCATTCAGGCAGTGGTGAAGATTGGTGCAGCTCGGGGATATGACATTCTGGGGATTGAGAGAGGGTTTGGGGGCTTGATCAAGGGGCAGGTCCGGGAACTCACGCATCGAACTGTCGGAGGTGAGGTGGTCCCCTTCCCTGGCTTGGATTCTCTGGGGAGTATTGGTGGGACGATTCTGGGGTCGAGCCGCTGCCCAGAGTTCAAGGATCCCAAAGTCCGAGAAAAGGGTATTGAATTCTTGAACACGTGGGGAGCGGGTGGCCTTATCGTGATCGGCGGTAACGGTTCTATGGCCGGAGCCCACGATTTGGCGGCGCAATGGGATCACCCCGTTGTCGGGATTCCCGCATCGATCGACAACGATATCGGACGCACTCGAGAGGCGATCGGAGTTGACACGGCCCTGAACACGATTGTCGAAGCTTGCGACAGGATCTCCGATACCGCGCAGTCGCATCATCGAGCTTTTGTGGTCGAAGTCATGGGGAGAGACTCCGGGTACTTGGCAATGTCGGCAGCGATGGCCACGGCGGCAGACGCAGTACTGCTCCCCGAACACGGTCGGACCATCGACGAAGTGATTGTTGCGGTCGAGCAGGCTATCCGGAAGGCGTTTTCCGTGGAACGATCCAAACGCCGCGTCTTGATCATCAAGGCCGAAGGTGTAGGGGTCTGGACACACCTGCTCGTCGAAGAAGTAGCTGCGCGCATGGCCGACACAGATGTCGAGATAAGAGGAGCGGTCCTTGGACACCTCGTCAGGGGCGGGAACCCTTCCTACCGTGATCGGATGTTGGCTGGCCGGTTCGGACTCACTGCGGTAGATATCCTCCTCTCGGGAGTGACAGACGTCATGGTCGGCTGGAATCTCACAGATCTTGGAGCCCCCACTTCCGATCCTTGGATCCGGACCTTCTCAATTGACGATGTCCTGACAGAGACGAGGGCTCTCCTCGACGGTTCAAGTGATGTAACGATCGACAGACTGCGACGGATAGAGAACATCCAGGGCGTTCTCTCGATCTGACATCGAGTTCGGTACTAGCTGATACGGGGTTACCATCTGTTCCATGGCAGGAACATCGAAAGTCCTCGAGGTATCCCCTGAAGCGATCGAGATGATCAGCGGTCTTCGTGATGAGGAATCTCGTGACGCTCCAATAGGTTTGTTGATCAAAGTCTCAGGTGTCCGGGGAGGGCAGTTCACATACGAGCTTGGCTTCTCGTCGGTGACATCGCTCGATTCGGAGCACCTGATCGAATACCACGAAGACCTGGCCATGATCATTCCCGAAGCCGACATCGAGAAGCTCCGAGGGGCGAAAATCTCGATCTCGAGCGGAGGTTTGGCTATGGACAACCCGAATCATCCGGAGTCGCCAGATTTGGCGTCGGTCCCAGGTGATCTCGAAGGTCCGTTGGCTGAAAGAGTGGAAGAGATCCTGGCCACGCGGGTCAATCCGGC
>CAYTVW010000191.1:0-1331 GCA_964441865.1 uncultured Acidimicrobiaceae bacterium | reverse complement strand
CGGACATGGGGGATATGCGGAGTTGATTTCGGGAGACGGAACAGTCGTCTATCTCCAGATGGCGGGGGGATGCCAAGGATGCGGAATGGCTCAGGTGACCCTGCACCAAGGGATTGAAAGAGTCCTGAAGGAGTCCATACCTGAGATCAGCGAGGTTCGGGACGTAACAGATCACGCCTCCGGCGAGCGTCCCTATTACTGAACGATGTCGATCTGCCGTTTGTAGGACGTCGACCGTTGTCGGTACCGCTAGATTCATTGCATGCTCGAAGAGGGGATCATGACTCGGGAACCTAAAAGAATGGGCCAGCGTCATAATCTCGTGAACAAGTCGATCCTCTTGTTGTTTTTGTTCTCGTTCGCCTTCGCTGTCCCCGCAGCGGCCCAAACGACCTCAGTCGAACTTGGCGTCTCGATCGCCAATGATGGTTACGTTGAGGCTTATCAGCCGGTGAAGCTTGATGTAACCATCACCGCAGAGGTCCTCTTTGCCGGTCGGATAGTGGTGGCGATTGGCTCTTCGGTTATCCAAGTCGCTGTGGATGTTCCCGCGGGTACTACCAAGACAGTCCCCATCGTCGCTCCCGCGACTGGTGGTTCGGCAACTGTGAAGGTCTCACTTGTGTCGAACGGTGAGACCGAGCCAACCGTTACTGTGAATTCTCAGCTGAGGACGCTCGGGCGGACGATGCTCGTGGCCGTCGGAGATTCAGATTCCGATCTCGAAGGCGTCTTGATGCGGACAAGGACAGCGATTGCGGGGCTTCCTGTCGAGGTGGTCAGCTTCGATCACGACGTGGGTCCTCTTCGTCCCGTCCAATATGCCCTCTCAGAGAAGTGGAGTGATCAGCTATACAATTGGGTCACGGGCGGTGGTCGCGTCGTCCTCGAAGGTCCGGCACCGACCGAGCTTCTCTCCTTTTCCATTGGTGAGTTTGAAGGAGGCACAGCTTTCTTGATCGGAGAAGGCGAGTTGATTGTGGTCGATCGGTTCCCGGACGAACCCGACGTGTGGAGTCGGATTCTTCGACCCTACAACCTCGCTCTGGAGACGATGAACCTGTGGGGTTCGCCTGAGTCTGCACTATCAGAAGCAGCCTCCAACTCCGGCGATTCTTCAATTCCTTCGATGTCTTGGATGGGTGCTGCCATCATCGTCTACGCGTTGGCTGTCGGGCCGGTGAACCTGTTGATACTCCGACGCCTCAAGAAACACGAGCTTTCCTGGGCGACTATTCCTCTTATCAGCCTGTTGGCGCTGGGAGTGTTCTGGGGTGTGGGGCGCGGCCGGATTGCCAGCATGGGACTAACCCACGCGACTGTCGCTGTCG
>CAYTVW010000190.1:0-4037 GCA_964441865.1 uncultured Acidimicrobiaceae bacterium | reverse complement strand
GACTTATGGTTTCCAGGGCACCAGCTCAGGAACCGTCACCGCAACCTGCAGCTGAAAACACGAGTGAGAGTCGGCCTGAAAACCCGCTCTCATATCTACCCAACAAGTTGGGGGCCGACCGTACGGTCGGCCCCCAACCTGTTAGGCCGTTGGTCCGAGACTGTGGACGCCCTCGGATTCTCGGAAGGGGATTCCAGCGGGGAGTTCTCCCCTAGGCCGGCTTAGCGAGAGTTGCGTATCATCGAATGGTGGAACAAGGCCGGACTGGATTGAAGCTTCGGGCCGTCGACGTGGATGGGACAGCAGTGTCGAGGATGTGTGATATGGGTTTGGAGTTGGGAGTGAGGCGAGGCTGCAAAGGGAGACTGTGGGTGTCGGGAGATTGAGGAGGCTCGACGTCGAGGATTTGTTGTTGGCGGAATGGCTTCATGTGATGGAAAAAAAGAGAGTGGATGACGAAGACCTGAGATGAGCTTTATTTTGTCGATCGGAGAGAGGAGTCACCGGGGTTATGTCCGGGACGTGAACGAAGACGCCGTCGTGGTGTCTTCGCCCGTGTTCGCGGTTGCTGATGGTATGGGAGGCCACGATTCTGGCGAAATAGCCAGTCGGATCACGGCAACGATTCTTGAGGGGCTAGGAAGGGAAGGTCCCTATACGCGAGGGGGTGTTCTGAACGCATTGGATCTGGCCAACAGGATGATCCCCCAAGAGACCGGCGGGGACCTTCCGGCGGGGACCACGGTCGTGGGAATGGTCTTGTCCTCCGAGGGCTCGTTTGGGTTCAACGTAGGGGATTCCCGGATCTATAGGTTCCACCGGGGCGAGATGACTCAGCTGTCTACTGACCATTCGGTTGTGCAGGAACTCATCGACAGAGGAAGCATCACAGAACAAGAAGCAGCGAAACACCTCCGAAGGAATGTGGTGACTCGAGCGGTAGGGGTAGAAGACGAGATAGAGGTGGACGTGTTCTCTATCGAGGCGAGCGTCGGTGACCGTTACCTTCTCGCCTCCGACGGACTCACCGGAGAAGTGAACGATGCACGGATTTCGGAGATCCTTCGATCAGAAACAGAGGCCGATTCTGCCGCTCAGATCATGTTGGACGAGGCTCTCGCCAATGGAGGGCGAGACAATATCTCGATCTTGATTGTGGATGTTATTGGATCCAAGGAAGATTCCGAGGCCTCGGAGACGAGTGATACCAACAAACGTCGAGGTTCTCGACGGTCCGGTGACACGACTCGAAAGACTCGTCGCCAAATTCCCGTTACTCTTGGGCCGATCGATTCGGGGGCGGACGGGTAGGAGGCCCAGGTGTTGGCAAAGTTTTCTCCGGGTGAGGGAGTGGCGATTGTGGGGCAGATCGGTGCCGCTCTGATTCTCGCCGAACCGAGTCATCCACTGGTGGGGGCTCTTTCCAAGATGCTTAGTGAACCGAAGACCGGGATAACGGATCTGGTCGATGGGTTGGCTCGGGAGGGGATATCAACCCTCCCGGATCTCGGAATCGTGATCCGCGGCGTTGCAGCCTCCCACTGCATTGTCCGTGGCCAAGTAAGCATCGACTATGTGCTGCCGAGTGGGGAAGAGGAGTCAATTCAAGGGACAAATGTCACCGCTTGGAAAGAGGACGTGGTTTCGGCGGAGATGGTCTCAATCGCTATCGGGGGATCCCCTCAGATAGATCATCCGTTTTTTGTTGTCGAAGGGATTGTCCCCTGCGGGAGACTTGAGGTATCACTTGGAGGCTTGCCCGGAGGGAAAGCTCCTTCCCCAGATCGACCGATCGAAGAGATCCGGGTCGATGATTTGAAGGCCAGTCCGGTTGAAACGTCTTTGTCTGAGACTTCTGACTCCCATCGAGATGACCTCCCCTCGGTAGATCTCTCGAAACCTGACACGGCGGTCGAGCCCTCATCCGAGGAGCCGGTCGCTTCGAAGCCGTCCAGCGGTGAAAATGATGGTTTCGACTTCACACACCTGGTCGACCACACCGTCTATCGGCATGCCTCTGATGCGGTAGTAACACCTGATGATCTAGGCGAAGACTCGTCAGGAGTGCCCGTGTCTCCTCGACTCTCGCTTGAACCGATGCCAGAGCTGGCGTCGAGTTCTCAACACACGATTCCGGCACCTGTCACCTACGCCCGTTCCGAAGACTCCGACAAGTCAGGAGAACGTGGAGAGGGACCCAAGGATCGGCAGGATTCTGAGACCAGTGGGCTGTCTCCGACTTCTGAATCGGATCTCCCCGGGGATCACGACGGGTTAACCGTGGTTCGTAGGAAGCGAACGCGGGGAAGAACTGACTCGGGAACAAATGCAGTGGAGTCGGGGGGCGGCGTGACGCTCACCGGTGTCTCATGTCCGGCTGGCCACGGAAACGACCCGATCAGCGATCGTTGTCTGGTGTGCGGAGCTGAGATCTCGGACCGTTCCCTCTCTGGTGTAGTGCGTCCAGCCCTTGGCAGGCTCCGTCTTCCATCCGGAGAAGTGTTCCCAATCGAAGGGCCAATGGTGATAGGGCGAAAGCCGGTAGCCGTTGGTCTTATTGGAGGCGAGGTCCCCTCCTGTGTGGCGATCGACGAAGATCTGATGAGTCGTAATCACGCTCAAATCATGATTGAAGGCTGGAAGGTTCTGATCGCTGATCTCAAATCAACCAACCACACAACAGTCGTTCTCCCCGGACAACCACCTCGGGTCGTGAGCCCGGCTGAGCCGATCCTCATAACCCCCGGGACCGAAGTGTTTCTCGGGGATTTTGGCCCGGTTGTGTATGAGGCGGGTTCCTGATGGTCAAAGACGCTCTGAAGCCTCCTGAAATATCGGGATTCAAATTCAAGCGGGCACTCGGATCCGGTGGTTTTGCTGACGTATATCTCTATTCGGATGTCTCTTTGGGCCGGGATGTCGCGGTGAAAGTGCTCAAGAACACCCTTGAAGAGTTCGAGACCCTTGAAACGTTCGAAGCCGAATCCCGCCTAATGGCAAAGGTCTCGGGTCACCCCAACATCGTCCAGATCTACACCACGGGAGTCTCTGAGGACGGACGTCCCTATATCGTGATGCAGTACTACCCCAATCCTCCGTTCAGTCAGAGGATCAGGAAGAAGCCCTTGGGTTTGGCGGAAGCCTTGAAGACCGGTGTCCAGATTTGCAGTGCAGTAGAAGCGGCTCACCGCGCGGGGATCATCCACAGAGACATCAAACCGGCGAACCTTTTGACCGGACAGTACGGTGATCCCGCTCTCACAGACTTCGGGATTGCGGGCGCTGGTGCTGACGATTCCGTCGGGTATTCACCTCCCTACGCTGCTCCCGAGATCATCGAGGACACTTCTCCCGGTGACCGTGCCAGCGACGTCTACTCCCTGGCCGCCACCATCTATGCGCTTTTGGAGGGGAGATCGCCTTTCGAGACCGAATCCGCCGAGAACACGAGATCGGCCGTCACTGAAAGGGTCCTTAATTCTCGGCCATTTCCTTTCAGTAGGCCGGATATCCCGGCGATGCTCGAACGGGTAGTGCTTCAGGCTCTCGATAAGGATCCTTCGAAGAGGCCACAGACTGCCCAAGACCTGGCTCGGTCTCTTCAACAGGTCCAGCAACACCTTCGACATTCAGTCACAGAGCTTGTCCTGGAGACTTCGGCGGACAGTGAGATTGGCACAACGGATGAGGCGTCCGAACCATACGAGCGGACTCGTTTCGGTGGGGCAAATGTGGTTGATCCGAGCCGACCGGCTTCGCTCTCTGACGAAATGTCGGTTTCGGTTCACCCGGTTGAGATTTCCGCGAGCGGAGCGTCCGCTCCAAAGTTTGAAGAGCCCAGAGAGGCAGGTTCGTTGGTCGAAGACCCGACCGTCCTTAGAACTGAACCTAAAGACACCAGCCAGGACCAGCCGTTCCCTGCTGCTCCAAAGTCCGTTCCCGTCCCCGGTTGGGCGTTGGTTCTTGGTGCTCTGGTGGTAATCGCGGCGATCGGTGGGGGCATTCTGGCATTCGCGTCGGGGCGTGGTGTCCCGTCC
>CAYTVW010000189.1:0-4058 GCA_964441865.1 uncultured Acidimicrobiaceae bacterium | reverse complement strand
AGACCTCGCTCCCCCCATCACGCCAGCCATGCTGGTGGGACCTTCGGCATCGCAGATCACCAGATCGGACGAGCGCAACGTCCTCTCGACATCGTCGAGCGTCATCACCTTCTCGCCGTCTTCTGCCCACCTTATTGTCAGAGAATCCCCCGCGAGACGATCACCATCGAAGGCGTGGAGCGGATGCCCTGTCTCCATCATCACATAGTTGGTGACATCGACGATGTTCGCAATAGGACGCATCCCCGCCGCCCGAAGTCGCCGTTTCATCCAATATGGTGACGGACCGATTTTCACATCCTTCATTTCCCTGAGCACAAACCTCGAACAGCCATCGATCGCCTCGATAGTCACTTTCGTGCTTGTCTTCCCCGGAGTCGACTCCAGTTCTGCAGTCGGAAGTTTCAAAGGGACGCCGTAATAAGCCCCGAGGTCGCGCGCTATCCCAATCATCGACATGGCATCTGGACGGTTCGGCGTAATTGTCAGGTCAAAGACCACGTCTGGGAGTTCCACCCAATCAGCGAAAGGTACGCCAATCGGAGCATCGTCGTCGAGGACCAGAATCCCGGTGTGATCGTCGCCTAGATCCAATTCTTTCTCGGAACAGATCATCCCTTTCGATTCCACTCCACGAATCTCGCGTATCCCAATCTTGAAGTCGCCAGGCAAAACTGCCCCCGGAAGAGCGAAAGGCACAACCGCTCCCGACCCGAAATTCCAGGCACCACACACAACCTGGATTGGGTCTCCTCCTGTTGTCACAGAACACACCCGAACCTTGTCGGCCTTTGGATGCGCATCAATTGAGAGGACCTTCGCAATCACCACATCACTCCAGGCCGCCTCCAAAGCCTCAACGCCTTCCACCTCGTGGCCAAGAGCAGCTAGGACGTTCCTCAACTCAAGCGGGTCCTGAGTCGGAAGTTCTATGTATTCGTTGAGCCAGTTAAGTGAGACTTTCATGCGTACTGCCTCAGGAAGCGAATGTCGTTGTCAACAAAATGTCGCACCTTGTGGATTGCGTGTCTGACCATCGCCAACCGTTCAACACCAATCCCAAACGCGAAGCCGGTCACCTCCGTTTGGTCATACCCCACAGCATCGAAGACGTTGGGGTCGACCATTCCACAACCCAACATCTCGATCCAACCGGCGCCGCCGCAGACTCGGCATCCGCTTCCGTCGCATGCGAAACAAGAGACATCCAACTCAGCCGAAGGTTCGGTGAAGGGGAAGAAGTGAGGCCGGAAGCGGACCACTGTCTTGGGCCCAAAATACTCACGGGCGAAATGGGCGAGTGTTCCCTTAAGATCAGAGAACTTGATGTCATTGTCTACAGCCAGACCTTCGATCTGGTGAAACACCGGAAGGTGTGACGCGTCAATGGTGTCGTTGCGATACACCTTTCCAGGAACCACCACGTGAACCGGCGGCTCGTGTTTCTCCATCCAACGCACCTGCATCGGAGACGTCTGCGTCCTCAGCAACGCCTCATCCGCCGGGTCCCCGAAATCGAGATACATCGTGTCGGACTCGGCTCGCGCCGGATGAGTCGGAGGCGTGTTCAACGCATCAAAATTGTAGAAACCGAGCTCAGCTTCAGGGCCTTCCGCCACCGAATACCCCAACCCCAAAAAAATGTCACACACCTCGTCGATGGTCTGCTGAATCAAATGGAATGTTCCCTGATTCAAACGCAGCCGTTCGATCGTCACATCCACCCTGTCTTCTTCAAGTAACGAATTTGCTGCCGCTAGTTCAAGCTCAGCTCGTTTCCTTTGAAGCAAGGAGACGATCGTTCCCCGGGCCTCCTGTAAGGCTTTCCCGACTATCGGTTTCTCCTCAGGAGATAGAGATCCCATTCCCTTCTGGATCTCCAGGAGCTTCGATCGTTTCCCTACGAGATTCGATTCGAGCTCTTCGAGTTCGTCAAGGTTTTTTGCCCCTGATATCGCCTGGGGTGCTGACGCAACAACTAGTTCAATTTCTTCCATGCTTTTCCCTAGAACCGGACCCTGAGATTAGTGCCGAACGATCGGGGCTTCGCCGACCTCGAAATGTCGAGAGATTTCGTACACGATGATCGAACCTGCGACTCCGGCGTTGAGGCTTTCGGTGCCGCCAGGCATCGGGATTGTGACTCTTATGTCAGCTCCTTCCGATACCTCGGATTCGAGGCCGTGAGCCTCGTTTCCAATCAGAATCGCCCAATGATCAATTCCTGCCAGTTCTCCGCCCACAACGCGTGGATCGACCCCTCCGCTTACCACTGTCGCCACCACCCCGTATCCATCTGGGATCTCCGATACGGGTTGAATAATCCGTGTCCGGAAATGGGCACCGGCCCCCGCCCGAATCACTTTCGGCGACCAGACGTCGACGCTACCCAGAGCGCACCCCACATCGAAGCCGAACGCACCAGCTGTTCTGATCATCGTCCCCGCGTTCCCCGGATCGCCAAGGTAAAGGACAATCATGTTCCGCACGGGGTTCTCACATCGCGGGATCTCGAACACACCTACAGGACCTCGAGGATTCTCAGTAGAAGCGATCCTCTGTAGAACTTCCTCGGAACACGGGACCCAGTCTGCACCCGCCCTCTCCGCCAGGGCTTCGCTCTCCCGGTCCAGCTCAAGCCCAAACACTTCGACCACCTTCACCCCCGCGTCAATGGCTTCTCTGACGATATGCGGGCCTTCCGCTAAGGCTAGACCACTGGAATGTCGAACGGCCGCCCGATCCAAACGGGCGGCCGCCACTACTCGAGGATTCTTCCGCGATGTGATCGTGTTCACGAGGCCTTCTTAGCCACCTCAACCAACTCGGAGAAAGACTTGGGATCTCTCACCGCCAAATCTGCGAGGATCTTCCTATCAACGTCGACCTCGGCGGCCTTCAGCCCGGCCAAGAAAGCCGAATAGGTCATCCCATTCTGCCTCGCGGCAGCATTAATTCTCTGAATCCAAAGACGTCGGAAATCTCTCTTCCGAGAACGACGATCCCGGTATGCATCCTGCATCGACTGCATGACCTGTTCGTTCGCGGTACGGAATCGACGGCTCCTCGCCCCTTTGAAACCGCTGGCTCTGTCCAGAACCTTCTTGTGTGACTTCTTGGCGTGCACGCCACGCTTAACTCGTGCCATCTACGGGCCCTCCTCAGTTGTGCAGTAGCTTCTTGGCAACTTTTGCGTCGCCAGGAGCCAGCTCGGAAGTACCTTTGAGGCTTCGAAAAGCCTTCCTACCCTTTGCCAACTGGTTGTGACCTCGGTTGGCGCGCTGACTCACTAGCTTCCCTGTTCCGGTCTCCCGGACCCGTTTGGCTAGACCCCGGTGGGTCTTCATCTTCGGCATCAGTGCCTCCTATTCCTCTTCCGATTCGACCTCGACCTCGTCCTTTTCAGGCGTGTCGACGTCAGAAACCTGTTTCCTATCAGTCCTTCTCTTCCGGCTTGGAGCAAGTACAACAGACATATCCCGATTAGTGAACTCGGCATCCTGTTCAAGAACAGCCGACTCTCCAAGTTCTTCGAGCATCCGATCGATCAGCTTCCGTCCGAACTCCGGCCGTTCCCGTTCTCGACCCCGGAACCGGACAGTAACCTTCACCTTGTCGCCTTCTCCCAACCATTCAGCCGTCTTGCGGACTTGGAGTTGGAAGTCGTGTTCAGCGATACGAGGCGTCAAGCGAGATTCCTTGATCACCGTCTTGGTTTGTTTCTTGCGGGCCTCACGATCTCGCACAGACAGTTCATACTTGTGCTTGCCGTAGTCCATCAGTCTGCATACCGGCGGTTTCGAATCAGGCGATACTTCGACCAAGTCGAGGTCCAGCTGATCAGCTAACCAAAGCGCCTCAGACAGCTTTTTCACCCCAATTTGGGATCCGTCCGGCGCGACCACCCGCACTTCCTTTGCGCGGATGTATCCGTTTACTCGCAATTCAGCGATCTTGCTCCTCCTGCTAGAGATGATGCGGAGGGCATGCCCGGAGTCGAGATCCGTGTTGTCAACGACTACAGGCGTAGTGACACACTGCCCACGGCTCGCTCCTGG
>CAYTVW010000188.1:0-4061 GCA_964441865.1 uncultured Acidimicrobiaceae bacterium | reverse complement strand
GACCGGCTCCTCGTACGGGTGTGCGGCCAGCATCGCCGCCAGAACCCGATCCCGGTTCTTGGCCGGAGCCAACATCTCCAACCGAGCCTCGATCACTGACTCCGGGACTCCTACTTTCGCTGTAGTCGGGTTAGCGCCGGTCAAAGCCTCAAAACTCCCCGTCCCCTCTCCCCAGAAACTGCACCCTCGGTAATTTCCGATCTGTCCAGCTCCGGCCAAGGACATCGCTTCCGCGACCCGATCCACGTGTCCTGGCGGAACGAAGACGACAATCCTCACACCTTCGGCGGGTTCGGCCGATCCAAACGCCTCGACGTGTTTTAACCCGACAGCTTCGGCCAGCGAATCGGAAGTCCCTCCAGGTGCCGCATCGAATGCAGTGTGGACGACCAGAAGATTCACTCTGGACTCAACCAGCCGCAACACCTTTCCCTCCGGTCCCGGGCCTGCCAGTAGGCGCCTGACCGGATGGAACAGCAACGGGTGGTAGCTGACTAGGAGGTCGACCGGACGGTCCTTCAACTTCTCCATAACCGATTCGGTGACTTCATGACACACACCGATCGATTCGACTCCTATTCCGGGATCGCCGAGCTGAAGGCCGCAGACATCCCAGTCCGCGGCTTTTTCGAAAGGGATCTTGGCGCCTAGGAGGGCGGCGATTTCTCGAACAACACGCATGTGCCGATCGTAGCCGGTGACTACGCGACCGGCTCGGGTTGGAGGAGATCTTGGAGCGATCTCGAACAAAGGGGGGATCCGACTGGTGGGCGTTGACGGGATCGAACCGCCGACCTCTTCCTTGTAAGGGAAGCGCTCTCCCAGCTGAGCTAAACGCCCGAAAGCCAAATGTGGAAGCCATAGGCTACACCGCTATCGGCTCGCCTCGAAAGCCACAGACTCCATCTAGCCGAGCCAGATGTATGCTCATAGGAATCCACTGCTCGGAAAGCGTCTCTTCACCGACAAGGCGCCCGAGTCTGAGAGAATCAGGCAATCACAGACGATTGGACAGATCATGTTTCACCGCCGCTCGGCATTAGTCGCAACCTTGTTGGGATTCCTCTTGGCTTCCTGCACAACGACTGGTTCAACAACCTTGAATGGCGAAGAGCAAGACCCCACCACCACGACAATCGAGGAATTCGACCCTGAAGATATGGATACGACACAGGCCATCGATTATCTCTCTCTGGCGACGGCAGCGTTCAACGAGTGGGTTAGGCATCTCGCCTACGGCGAAACCGAAGAAGCCTGGCAAATGCTGACACCGGAATCCCAACAGGCATTCGGAGGATGGGACGCATTCGCTGACTCGTCGACAGCCATGGCCGAAGGATGGGGAGCGTGGACCGATGCCTCCGACGTAACCTACGTCGTTTACACAGCGAACCCGGATTCTCTAATGCTTACAGTCTTAGGTGTCATAAGACCCGAAGGAGTCCAGGAGAACCGACAGGTTGACATTCCTTTCGTCCTTGAAGGCCAAAGAGTTCTGCTTTCGCCGTTCGAGGACTGAGTCAGCCCGACCCTTGCGACCGGCGTGACGTAGGATTAGGAGATGAGTCTCCACACGGTTGGCTTCTTGGCAGATCTCGGTAGAACGTCTCTGGGAATCGTCCTGTCCCCTTACGATGTTCCTTCGGGAGGATCGGTCACGCCGACCAATTTCAGATGGGAACGTGTGCGAATGGGTTTCGTTTCCGCATACGTTTACCAGCGAGGCACTGAAGCAACCCTCATCGACACTGGGACCCCCAGGAACGAGGAGAATATCTCCAGAGTCGTCGCCGCTATGGGTTTGGGTTGGCACAGCATCGGACATGTGATTGTTACCCATCATCACAACGACCATCAGGGCAGTCTCGTCGGAGTCTTGGACCTGGCCACGGACGCCACCCCCTACGCTGGGAAACTCGACATACCAAGTATCACGTCGACTCGCCCGGTAGTCCCTGTGGGTGATGGCGATACTGTCATGGGCCTGAGAATTGTGGATACCCCCGGACACACTCCGGGACACATCTCGGTCCTTGATCCAGGCCGCGTTCTCTTCGCGGGAGATGCCCTCATCGGAGAAGCCGGTTTCCCGGCCGGTCCCGACCCTGATTTCACCGAAGACATGGAGGTTGCCTGGCGTTCTGTGGCCAAGCTTGCCGGTCTGCCTTACGAAGTCGCGGTATTCGGCCATGGTGAGCCTGCGGCTTATGGCGCCTCCGACGCGGTTGCGTCATTGGTGAAATCCAGAGAGAAATGACCCGAAACTGCCCACTAGCATGGTTTTTTCTCAACTCAAGACCTGTTCTTGCCGATAGGACCGGTACTTCGACCTAAGGCTGTGGCCAGAATTTGACTGCCATGACAACGCGAAAGATGAACGCCCAAGACGCCACCGACGCCACAGTGCGCCAATACCTTGATGGCATCGGTTGTTACGAGCTTCTCTCCGCGAATGACGAGGTCCAGCTCGCCATGAAGATCGAAGAAGGACGTCGCGCCGAAGCCCGCTTGGCAGCCGAAACGCCCGGGAGCCCGGCAATACCCGCCTTGGAACTGGAAGTAGAGAAAGGCCTCCGAGCCCGTCGACGTTTCATCCAGGCAAACCTTCGACTGGTTGTCTCTATAGCGAAGCGTTACCAGCATTCTGGGCTTCCCTTCCTCGACCTGGTTCAGGAGGGAAACCTTGGCCTCATCCGGGCCGTCGAGAAATTCGAGTATCAGAAGGGATTCAAGTTCTCGACCTACGCGACCTGGTGGATCCGCCAGGCAATCAGCCGGGCCATCGCCGACAAGGGTCGAACCATAAGAGTCCCCGTTCACATGATGGACACCATTAATCAGGTCCAGATAGCGGAGCACGAACTCACCAAGCGTCTCGGCCGCATCCCTACCGACCAAGAACTTGCCGAAGAGTCGGGACTCACCGTCGACAAGGTGGAAGAGGCAAAACGAATCGCCCCCGAGCCAGTCTCGATTTTTGAACCGATCGGCGAAGACAACGCCGTACTCGGAGACTTCATCGAAGACACCGAAGCCGCCGATCCTTTCGAAGTAGCCCTAATCGCCACCAGGCTCGCCGGTTTGGGCGATGTTCTCGCTCGCCTCAACGAGAGGGAGCGGATGGTTATCGTCATGCGTTACGGCCTCGGGAACACCGAGCCGAAGACCCTTGACGAAGTGGGGCATCATCTCAACGTGACCCGCGAACGGATTCGCCAGATCGAGGCAAAGGCCATAGCGAAGATGCGTCATCCCCAATCGAAATCACCCAAGATCGCAGCCGTCTGAAAGCGGCTTGCAGTCGAAGGGCCCCGGATTCCGGGGCCCTTCGCTCTTTCATTGCGACCAGAGTCGCGTCGGATTAGGCACTTTGGAGGAGAAGCCGTAGATCCTCGAAAGACATCTCAACGGGTTGCTGGGCTTCACCGATTCGTGGACGACCTCTCCCCCGTTTTCTCCACATCGGTTGACCATCCCAGAAGACCACACCACCCCACACGCCCCATTCGGCGCCGGATTCGAGTGCCGCTTCCAGGCAGGATTTCCTTGCGGGACATGACGCACAGATACTCTGAGCGACAGCCAGATCACGAGCATCGTCCGAGAAGAACAGGTCGCCTTGGCCCGTACATCGATGTTCTTCAATAACGCCCATCGTCTCCATCTTCGAATCCTTTCACTTCTTAATTTCTTTGTTCTTGGGTTTGGTTTTTCTTGGTTGGTTTCTGTTGGTTCTGTTGTGATAAATGAAAAGCCGCCGGGTTCTCCGGCGGCCTTTGAGACTTGATTCGAAAATGATTTCTAGTCACTCGGGGGTCGCCGGTGTCGAACAATGTTGGTGGTCTTGACCTTGAGGTCTCCAAGGAGCCACGATCGGGTGGCGTTGTTCGAACGCGAGGTGTGGGCCGGCCGCGTTGCAGCCGCTACCTTGTTGATCTGCTTAGCTCGCATCATCGTCACGTTTCACCTCGCCGTTCGGCGTTCATCGCAAACTATGAATTTCGCGACGTCCTGTCAAGCGATTTATCTGAATTCTGAAGGATCCGGGACTTTCGGCTCCC
>CAYTVW010000187.1:0-4094 GCA_964441865.1 uncultured Acidimicrobiaceae bacterium | reverse complement strand
CGAGCATCCCCGGATCACTGATTCCGGGCATCCCAGCATCGGTAACCAGGGTCAGCGCCATCCCTGACTCGAGTCGCGCTTGAACCTCACCCGTCTTCTCGCTCTCATTCCCCGCGAAGAAACTCTCGACGGGCTTCCTCACTCCAAGAGCAGAAAGAAGAGTCGCCGTTCGACGAGTGTCTTCGGCATAGACAAGATCGCAGTTTTCCAAAGCTTCTTTCAGACGGGGAGGAACGTCGCCAAGGTTGCCGATGGGAGTTCCACACAGAATTAGGGATCCAGGCACGTGTCCACAATAGAAACCCGAGACCCAGGTTGTGGGAGTTCCCTTTCGACCGGGAACTCGACCATCAGCTTCGCCTCGCGGTCTAGGAGGATCCGACGAGGTCTCAGCGTCCTCACCGAACGGACGACGTCGTCTTTCCCGATACAGAGCACCTTCAGGGGCTCACGCATCCCAAATCCGTGAAGCGAAACGGCCCGGAAAGCCATTGCTCGGCCCGACGGTCGCGGCCGCAATCCTTTCATCCTCTCAGAGAAGGTGCGAGCTTCCATGACGGGGCCAGAGCACCACTCGGCGCCCACGTTGAGTTCGATCACCCTTGCCCGACTCCCAGAGCCTGAGCGACACTCGTACCAGCGTCTCCTTCGTCGGCCATCACAACGACCACTCGGTTCCCAGACGACTCGAAACAAACCCAAGGTTCCCCGCTAGATGAGCCCTCATCGATCGAACGGCCAGCGACCTGAGAAAGGTACTCCTTCATCTCCAACGAAAACTGTGAAGCGGATGCCGCATCATCAAGGATGACGTCGAAAGCCACAACAGCGTTTTCACCGTCAAAGAAACCGAGCATCCTGTCTCCACCCCAACCACTGAACTCCGCCTTGCCGTTTACCTGATGGAAAAGGGAAATAAATGCGGCTTGACCCCAATCCGCGTCGTATATCAACTCGTATCCGGGGAGAACGACTTCATTCTTGGGGACCGACATCACGGCCTCTTCCAGGTTCTTGGAAATCACCTGCTCAGTGGACTCGGGTGGGTTCAGGTAAAGGTCGTCCACTGTCTCCGAACCACCACTCCGGCGAACGTCGTACACAAGCTCCAAACCCGTGGTGTATGGGAAAAGAAGCGACTCTGTAATAAAAAGAGGGGCAGAGTCAAAGACCTCGGAGTCGACCTCCATGGATTCCTCGAAAAGGGAAGTCAGTTCGGCGAACGACAACGTCCCCATGTGTTCAGTTTGCACCCACATGGCATCGCCCTCGGCAACACTCAGGTAAGCCGTATAGGCATCGAACCGCCCTTCCTCGTCGAGAGCCTCCATGGTCTCCCACATTCCGAAATGCTGATCCGCAAGAGCGTGGGTGAGTTCGTGGACCATGGTCGACTTCTCAAGGACAGAAAGCGATTCACCTGTACGGGGAACCACCAGTTCCTTCTTCTCCAAGTCGTAGAAACCCGCGACCTGTTCCCCATAGAGATCGAGATACAGCTCTTTTAGATCGACCGAAGGCTCGATGATCCCTAGGAGTGTGTAGAAGGCTTCGTCGGCTTCGATATCCTCGAACTCCTCCTCCAGGTCTTCCCTGACCCTTTCGACGAATTCATCTTCTGAAATCACGATGATCTTCGGCTCTTTGAGGAACTCGAGCCCTCGCAGCTCTTCAGTCACCGCTATCAGATCCGAATACTCGTCGTCCTGGATCTGCCCGGATGGGACTGTTGTGGCGCTAGTCGTCGTGGTGGTAGTTGAAGGAGGAGCGGAGGTGCTGGTGGTCGACTCTCCTCCGCTACAGGCACCGAGTGAAATAGCGAACGCGAGGAACAGTGTCCTCGCGAGCCTGGTGGAGGTGAGGGGAATTGAACCCCTGGCCTCTTCGATGCGACCGAAGCGCTCTGCCAGCTGAGCTACACCCCCGAAGAGAGGTCTCATGTTAGTTCTACCCCCGATCCAGTCCAGTTGAGTTTTTCGCTGTGGCCCGTTTCCTGTTTCCACACTAGAACTGAGGCATCGATATCTTCAGGAAAACCTCTATTGAGGCGGGTCGAGCCTCTCCGCCAGATCCCGTCTGAGACGTTCCTGCACTACCGTCGAGGTCAGATCCGATCTCGAACGCTCTGCCAAAGCCCTTGCGGTGTCAGTGGTTCTCCTCAGCCCGGCAGTCATACCATCTGGGTAATCGAGCCCTGCCAAGAGATCGACAATCGCGTCCATATTCTGGAGCATCCGCTCGGCTCCGTCTAGATCTCCATCCCGGAGCAAATCAAGCATTCTCCGTCGACACTCGCCAACCGTCTCTCCTAGACCGTGCAAATACGGGATTGGCTCCACACCGATATCGGAAGGCATCGGCAAATCACTCCCTGAAAAGACCCTCGAAGTCAGGGTGGCTTCAGCGAACTCTTTCGCGGCGTCGGCTACGAATCCTGCGTGAAGAAAATCAGGTTGTCCGGCAATCGACGCCGTTATCTCAGCGAGCAGCTGGCCAGCTTCGGCCAAGAGATCAGCGGCTTGTTCGGCCTCTCCTCTGTGGAGGGAACGGATCGCATTAGCCGAAGAACGTATGACTCTTCTACCGTCGACAATCGCCCTCTCGCGCAAGGCGAACCTATCGTCGAGTATGGGCCTTACGGCATCAGCGATCGGATCGAGCGGATTCACCTTCAGCGGTTCGCGACTAGTCGAACGTCCTGGATTTCAGCGGATTCGACCTTCACAGCGTAAGCAGCGTGCGCGACCTTCATGGCTTGTCGCTGCTTGAACTGGAGAAGCATCAGCACGTACCAGCCAGTGATAGCCGCCCACAAAAGGGACATCATCCAAAAGAGAAACCCGCCTTTGGCAACAGCAAGGAGCATGAAGAAAGCGGTCGATCCTCCGAGAATCTGCAAGGTCCTGCGACGGCGAGCCTTAATGGTGTCCCGCATGATCGTGCGCTTGGAGTCGTAGGCCTGGCTTTGCACACCGGTCATCGCGCTAGTAAATCTCCCGAACTCCTCAGTCGAGTCTTTCGAAGCCAGTCTTCGCTCTCCGGCCACAGCGGGGAAGAGGTAATAGCCCCAAATGGCCGCCAGTACTAAAACGGCGATGATTATTGGTGTGGCATGTTCCATATTGAGATCCGACTCCGTTTTTCGTTCGCGCCCTGGGAGCGTCGTATGGACTTTTCACATCAGCTATCGGACAGTCCGCCAGGCCCTTGTCGACGGCTGAACCGACCTGCCTAGGTTAGCGTCCACGATTCAAGAGTCCACCGAACTCCGAGTTCTCGTTTTCCCTTCTTTCAGAACGCGCAACCGGGCAAGACTGCCAAAACAGCCTCGCAGTTATTTGCCCAATGGACGATTCGCGTTCGCACTATGAGCCCAATCGTTCCCTTTACCCGCTCCGACAAAGGGGTCAGTCGGCGAGATTCTGTTCCGTCAGGCCACTGATTCTCTCAAGATATTCTTCCCCGAATCTGTCGTATCCGAGATAGGCACTCGCCTCCAAAAGCCCAAGAGGTGTCCCGATGTCGAGGAGGTCCGCCGAGGCCACCACCGCGCGGAGGAGCCCAGCGAGTCCGAGACGATGAATCGCATCAGTGAGTTGGATTTCGCCTCCGTGGCCTGGTTTCACTGACTCGAGATGCTGAAAGATCGCGGGCGAGAACAGGTATCGGCCAGCCACACCCAGGTTGGATGGAGCGTCCTTCAACGAGGGTTTCTCGACAGCACCACCGACCTCGAGGACACCATCGTTCACATCGCTGGCCGGGATGATGATCCCCTTGGTAGGGACCACATCGTCGCCGAGTGGACGAACACAGACCACCGAGACCTCACCGTCGTCAGACGCTCGTGCGAGCTTCGGAAGCATGTCGTGTCCAGGCCTCACGATATCGTCGGCCAGAATGCAAAAAAACGGTCGGCCATCGATCATCTCTCTGGCCTCCATCACCGCGTGGCCGAGCCCCAGAGGTTCCTCTTGAACGACGGTCCGGACCCTCATGTTCTCAAGCCCGGGAAGTCGCCCTTCAGCTACGAAATGTTGATGAACAAGATGACCGACTTCTAGGTCGACTATCAGTAGTGCTTCTTTGGCGCC
>CAYTVW010000186.1:0-4112 GCA_964441865.1 uncultured Acidimicrobiaceae bacterium | reverse complement strand
CAAGCTGCCTAAGCCACGGACCGAAGATCAGGACCGCTCCGGCCGAGGTAACCAGAACGGCCAGCATGAGAGCGTCGAGCTTCGTTGAGAACAACAGGGCGAGACCACCAAGAAACAACGCCCCACCCAGCAGCACCCGGGTCCGAACCCAACGACCGCTGGGATCGAAGAGACTGGCAGCCATGACTTTCGGATCGCTGTCGGAACGGTCGGCCAGAACGGCACCCCCAAAAAGCACAAACACCATGGGCCAAACAAGCCTGTCTCCGGGCCAGGGGATCACTCCCCGAAGCATGAAAAGAATCCCACCAAAAGCGATCCCTAGGCCTGTCGTCCTCATCCACGGGGTCTCTGAAGACGGAAGCCGCGTTATCAGGGGGTAGTCCTGTTCTAGCCCGCTATTCGCGGAGAAACCCCATACAACCAGGTAGAGGATCAATCCAAGTCCCCACAAGAGGCTGAGAGCGCAGAACCCCGCCCGAACGTATATTGCGGGGATGCCAAGGACCTCTGCCATCCCCCCAGCCACCCCCGCGACCATACGGTCTTTGGATAGGGAGATCAGACAATTGTGACCCCTCTTGGGTTTCAGCTCTTCGCTGGTAGTTTCCACTCTCGATATGGTGGCGTTTCCTGGAGCAGTATGCAATGAGGGACCACCCTGAGTCATCCCCGAGAAACCCGGGAAACGACAGGGAGATTCCCGATAGACGAAAACGACGAGAATGGTGATCCTGTAGGCATGACCAATGCAAGTGTTCCGCCCAACAACGCAAGACCTCCCCTTCGACGCTCCCGATCGGACCGAGTGCTCGGAGGCGTCGCGGCCGGTGTCGCCAGGACATTCGGTCTGGACGTCGGCCTAGTCAGAATCATCTTCGTCCTCATGGGCCTGTTTGCCGCATCGGGGGTTCTGGTCTACCTGGTTGCCTGGCTGGTCATCCCAGAAGAAGGATCCGAGACAACGCCCCCAAAAGTCCAAGGATCCGATGACCAATCGGTTTTTCGGATCATTCTGGGAGCGATCGTGATCGTGTTGGGTCTTGTGATGGTCGTCCCTCTGACGATCCTGCTGCTCCCTCTTCTCGTTCTCGTCGGAGCGATTGTTTTGATCCTCCGCACTGGGAAAAGGATTTGGAGGTTCCTGATCGCAGCGCCGATTCTGCTTATTGCGATAGGACTCTTGTTCAAGGCCAATTCGTCTCGGTGGGGAAGTTTCGGAGTCGGAGTCGCCCTTCTGGTGATTGGCCTCGGCTTCTACCTCGGATTGTTCAATCTCTTGGAAAGGACCTCTGAATCGGACCTCAAGGCCGACTACGGATCTGGAGATTCCGATGACTACCCGTATCCAGCCGAGGTCAAGTCGACCGCATCTTTGAAAGAATCGGCGATGACGGCAACTGTCTCGGGACCAGTCCCAGATTCGACTTCAGCATTGGCTCCGCCGTCGGGTCCAGCTTCGCCTTCGGCTTCTGCACGGTCTTCCGCTCTCCCGTCATCAGCCCCCATTTCACCTGGATCGAGATCCAATCTGGGGCGGATCACCTTGGCTTTCACGGTGATAGCGATCGGAGTGGTGGCATTCCTACAGAGCCTCGGGAACATCACCATCGAGCCTCAGCACTATTTCGCCGTTACGTTCCTGGTGATCGGCGTCGGTCTGATCGTGGGCGCCTATTTCGGGAGAGCGCGCGGCCTTATCGCCCTTGGGATCATCATCGCTCCAATTGCCCTGATATCACCGTTCTTGAGCACAAGTTTCGATTCGACATTGGTGACAGTGATTGCACCGCATGACGCCGATGACGTGAAAGACTCTTATTCCGTGAACGCTGGGACAATGCTCATTGACCTCACCAATCTTGAGGGTTCCACCGATCCGATCGAGATAGACGCCCATGTGGGGATGGGCCGATTGGTGATAGTTGTCCCCGACAGTCTCGGTGCCGACGGATCTGCTCAGGTGGACTTCGGCTCGATTGACATATTCGGTGACAGAAAGACGGGTACGGGTGGCGACCAACGTCTATTCGAATGGTCTGGAGTTTCCGGGATGCTCGACCTGGATCTCTCGGTTGATCTCGGGAGGATCGAGATAGTCGATTCTCGACCATTCGACCTCAGATTTGCTCGTTTGAGGCCTTCGCCTGTTGAGCGGTCTTTCGCTATCGATGAGAGGATCCGGGTCTCTTCTCCCGAGGACTTCTCCAGAAGCTACAACGCGACTTTTGGAAGCGTGACTCTCGACCTATCAGACCTCGACGCCGAAGATTTTGTCGAACCGGAGTTTTTGGATATCAAGATGATGGCGGGAGAAGTCATTCTGATTCTCCCGGATTCTTTCCCAGTTCACCTTTCTGCATCTATGACTATGGGTGAGCTGATCCTTCCAACTGGAAAAAAGTCCGGACTGGTCATTTCCGGCGCAATCGAAGAGGCCGACCCACTTGTGGTTATTGATGTGAGAGTTGGCGCAGGATCAATCAGAGTGGAGACATCATGAAACCCCATCGTTTCGACGGCACCTCATTCGTTTTCGGAGTCATCTTCGTGCTCTTTGGCCTGGGGCTGGCGTTCCCGTACCGGATATTCGGTTTCTTGAGCGGACACAATCTTCGGTACTTTTTCCCGGCTCTTCTCATCTTCATTGGCCTGATCATGCTTCTCTCCTCTGTCTCCCGCTCCTGGTCGCAACGGAGACGGGAGGAGGAGGAAGAGAACGAGTTGGATTTCGGATCGTCGGATTAGGCGATTTTCTCTGGGAGCGAAGGCCTAGTCGTTGATCGGAGAAGGACAAGCCGGCCAGATGGTTTCGATCGCCATTTTGAGCCCTACCACCAGGAGAAGACCTCCGAACATCTTCGTGAGGATTTCAGCGTCTACTTGTTCGGCCAGATTGGCACCGATGAAGCCACCGCATGCACCGGACAAACCGACGATTGCTGCAGGTTTGAGGTTGACCCGACGGTTGCGGAGATTCACACATGTCCCGGCGATGGTGGCGAACACGATTGCCATTGACGAGGTTCCTTGGCTTAGGTGTTGCGAGAACCCGATGAAGAGGGCGAGGCAGGGGACAATGACTATTCCGCCACCGGTCCCTGTTAGGCCAGACGTGAGGCCCGCTACCAGCCCGATGATGATCATCGCGATTTGGTCGGTCATCCCAGCATCCTCACGGCGGCTAATAGGAGCACCACTGAGAAAACCCCTTTGAGCGCTCGAGCGGGGAGCCGGTGCATGAGCCACGTTCCAACGAGGGCTCCCACAATCGCCCCGAATCCGATGGCCGTCGCGGCCCGGTAGTTGATGGTCCCGAAAGTGTGATATCCGAGGAAACTTGAGATTGTGATGGGCACTAGAGCGGCCAGCGAGGTCGCATGGGCTACGTGCCGGTCGAAAGATGCGATCCAGATCAGCATGGGGACTACGACAACTCCCCCGCCGATCCCGAATAGTCCCGATGCGAGACCGGCAACGGCCCCGATAGCAAGGTATGTGAGGGTGGAGCCGAACCGAAAAGGACGGGTATCACCGCTTTGAGATGGGACTTCTCTGAGCATTTTCCGCCAGGCTAGACGGAAACCGCTCGAGTCACTCCGGTTCTCTCAGTGCCGCGCCCATTCTCTTCCGCAACCGTGGCGAGGCTGACTGCAACCCAACAGCCAATGCGAATTCCACATCAAGTTCGGTTTGGAAGATGAACTCTTCTCCTTCAACCCGCAAATGGAATCCGTCGTCTTCGCCACGTATACCAACATCATCAAGGCTGTACCGCCCCAAAAGACCAGCTCTGGATCGTATTTCGAGGGCCTCTTCATCGAGGTCGATCACAATCCGAAGCCGATCATCAGCGTCGCCTCGAACCCAAAGCGAACCGGGGAACTCTCCCACCGCCGCCCCCTCTCCGAGATGTCTGAATACTACTCCCATTCCAGGCCATATCGGACTCCGATATTCCCGATTGGGCTGACTCTGATCATCCGAGGACGAATCAGGCCCGGGGCAAAGGTGAGCGACCTGAGACAGGGCGGGTTTCCTTCTCGGGAGGGATGCAGTTCGGGCTACGGCGGTTGGGGCTCGGTCACATAGGTGTGTCCGAGTGGACTGGT
>CAYTVW010000185.1:0-4175 GCA_964441865.1 uncultured Acidimicrobiaceae bacterium | reverse complement strand
CAAACGGGTCGCTAGAACCCGCAGGTTCCGTTGTAGTGGCCTCAACGGGAGGAAGTTGACTCATCATCACTTCTATGTCAAGGGCTTCTCTCCGGACCCGGAGGTCGATATAGGTTGCCACAGTGAAAGCGCCTGTGAACGGAGCGACTATTGCGGCAGTCAGCCCAAAAAGGATGAATCCCAGAGCGATACTCATTTCGACGCTGGGGGACACGGCTCCGAACCCGAAAGCGAGCAGGGTTGTTGGAACCACCAAGACGTAGACGAAAATACCGTTGATCATGTTTGCCATGAAATAGACCCCGAGGACTCTCCAGAAGTCTCCTTGAACCAGATTGAACGAGCGGGACATCGCTCGGATGACCCGTCTTCCCTCAATCACAAGTGCGGGTTGAGCGACATACCACATCGTGGAAAGGGCGATTCCCGGGAGATAGCAGAATGCACCACCGATTGCGGTCAGGACTGTGGTGAGGATCGTCAGGAGGAAGATCTTGGGAAAGAGAATTAGGCCCTTTCGAGCGACCGCTCTGGCGGTCGGGGTGTTTCCGGCGTAGGCCTCTCCGTAGACGAACAGTGTTGACCCCGATATTGCGAGGGTCATGATGAAGTATATGAGTAAGGCAGCAAGCCAAGTGGTCGATGCCTTCGCGGTCATTTCTTTAGTCATGAACTCAGGGGACTGGAACATTCTGACGAATTCGCCCGACGCTCCGGAGGCAATCACTCCCATTAGGAGGCTGAATGGAATAGCGATTAGAGCAGCTACAGGGACGACGGTCGTGAATGCCTTCCGATATAGGCTGACCGCGGTGTCCAGCAGTTCCGAGATCACCTGAGGTCGGAGTGGGATTGTCTGCATCGTCGTGACAGTAGCGGATTCAAATGGCGTCCTGTTGTCTAGCGCGAGACTGTATTTCTGACAGTTGGAGGGAGCAGCGGGGTTCGCCTGAGCGTTCTCCAGAGAGCTACACCGAGGAGCAGAAACCCCAGTGGAGTAGTGATGACGTAGAAAACCCTGTTAGTTGGGAGGGTCAGATCCAGTGAGTTAGCCACACTGTAGAAGGCCGTTGCAGTCGCGGGTATGGCTAGGACGGGAAAGAGACTCCACAAAGTGGTGTCGGGGATTGTCGTCGTCAGCTCTGAACCTCGTGTTTCCTGAATGCGATTCTGCCTCAGAGCGAACAGCACCAAGGCCACGAGAGGTGGGAGGACCAGGAGGGAGATTGGGATTAGAGCCGCCTTGATTGCGAAAAGGAAAACGAAAACGGTTAGGGGAATCCAGGCTTCTTTTCTGTGAATGGTGGTTGGCCGTCTCCGTTCCGAGGCGAAAATGGCGTATGCGACGATCGTCGCCGCGGCACAAATAACTGAGAACGCGGCGAATTCGGCTGGGGTAGCTGGCGTGGTCTCCGGCTCTTCCCACCACCAGTTGATTGCCCACACGCCATATCCCAGCCCAACGAGCGAACACAACACCCATGCCCGGAGATGAGGTCCTGATAGCCAGCGGGGGACGGATCGTAGACCGATCATGACACTGATCGCTGCGTGCCAGGCAAGAGGAGTGAAGGAGATTGAAAGGGGGATGGCTGCGTACATGGTCTCGACGACGACACCTTCGATTAGCCATCCGAATAGGGCTCCGGCAAGGAAAACCGATTCCCAACTTCGCGCGTTGAATGCTGATATGGCGAGCAATGCTGCGTAACCGGCCATCGAATAGAAGAACCAATTGAGGAGGTATCCCCCGATTGAGTCTTCGCCCGGTCGGTATCGAGCCCAAAACAGATGCTCACTGAAATACATGAGGATCCACCCCGTAGAGGCGACAAAGAGTGTTCGGTGGAGGATGGCTTTCATTCAGTCGAGAAACCTAGCGCGAAATGCAATCGGCTCACTATCGGATCGAGTTCAGCTCGCGAAGAAGGTGTCGGCTGGGAGAATCATCGAGACCGCGCATCAGAGGTGTCGGAGACAAGATGATTCCGGAGTCGTCGAGTGCGATCCCCATTCTCCCATCGTGCATTCGCATGATTCTGTTCAGATGGCATCCTTGGGTTATGCCAGAACTCCCCGAGGTCGAGATTACCCGGCGCTACTTGGCCGACGCGGTTGTCGGGCGCACCTTGGGCCGTCCGGTGTTGGGAGCGTCTCGGGTGTTTCGTCGGAACCAGGTGCCGCAAGAGGTCTCTGATCGATTGGAAGGGAGGGTTGTCCGAACGGTAGATCGGGTCGGGAAATGCCTAATCGCCGAACTCGGAGAGGGAGTGTTTTGGGTGATGCACCTGGGGATGTCGGGGCGGCTCAGAATATGCGATCCCGGCGAGGCGGAGATCATCCACACCCACTTTCGGGTGACGCTCGTCGGGGACCCGGCCATCGAGGTACGGTTCATCGACCCGAGGACTTTCGGTTTCGTGGCCGCACTTACGTCGAATGAGGCAGCTGCCCTGCAGGGTGAGTTGGGTCGCGACGCCCTCAACGATCTCCCGCCTTCCGCTGAACTGTTCTCTCTGTTCGCTAGTCGTTCGGCACCAATCAAGGCGGTCCTCCTCGATCAAAGAGTTGTTGCAGGTCTTGGGAACATCTACTCGGACGAGGTCTTGTTCAGCGCAGGCATTCATCCTGCCCGTCCAGCCTGTGATCTTTCCCCGTTGGAGGTAGACGACCTCCGGCGCGCCATTCACCCGGTTTTGGAAGCGGGGATCGCCGAGGGAGGGACAAGTCTCGACGATCTCGCTTATCTCCTCCCTGACGGTCGAGCAGGAGACTACCTTTCAAGGCTTGAGGTCTATGGGAGGCAGGGGTTGGAATGTCGGAAGTGTGGGACCATCATCACGAAAATGATTCTCGCTCAAAGATCGACGCACCTATGTCCGAATTGTCAGAGATAGTCGCTCTTCGGGTCGTGGTGTCGGGAGACGTGCAAGGCGTTGGGTACCGTCAGGCCTGCCGATTCCAAGCTCGAAGTCACAACCTTTCTGGATGGGTAAGGAACCGGTTCGATGGAAAAGTCGAGGCGTTCCTCCAGGGCGGTCCCGATGAAGTCGACCAGATGTTGGACTGGATGTGGATTGGTCCTCCGATGGCTGCTGTTAGGGAAGTGATCTCTGACCCAGTTGATGTCGACCGGAATTTGACGGACTTCTTCATCGCTCGTTGACACGAATAATCGATACGTCTGGCAGAGACAATCACATTCGTGTAATTTAGGTGGCGATGTATCTGAAGTCTCTGAAGCTAGTGGGCTTCAAGTCCTTTGCCGATCGTACCCGTCTTGAGTTCCGTCCCGGGGTTACGGTGGTGGTAGGCCCCAACGGTTCAGGGAAATCCAACATTGTTGATGCTGTCGCCTGGGTGATGGGGACCCAGTCACCGAAGTCGCTTAGGACTGACCGGATGGAGGACGTGATATTCGCTGGTACTGCGACTCGTCCGGGGCTGGGACGAGCCGAAGTAACACTGGTTTTTGATAACGCTTCGAGGACTCTTCCTCTTGATCTGGACGAAGTTGGGATTACTCGTCGTCTATACCGAGATGGCTCAAGCGACTACGAAATCAACGGCGTTGACTGCCGGCTCCTCGATATCCAGGAGCTGCTTTCAGATTCGGGAGTCGGGCGTCACCAACATGTGATCATCGGGCAAGGCCAAATCGACTCAGTCCTTAACGCTACCCCGGAAGACCATCGAGCGGTGATCGAAGAAGCTGCCGGAATACTCAAGCACCGGGTGCGGAAAGACAAGGCGACCAGGCGGCTGGAGCGGAGCGACGCCGATGTCCTCCGTCTTCGAGACTTGCTTGGGGAACTGAATCGGCAGATGCGTCCGCTGAAACGGCAGGCGGAAGCGGCGGGGAAATACGAGTCGTTGGTTTCTGAGCTAAAAGAGCTCAGGCTGTTTCTTGGTGGGGAGCGCCTCCGTCGAATAGACACCAGGCGAACCGCAATTAGCGAGGAACGAGTTCAACTTGAGTCCAAACAGAGAGAAACCCAAGAGACAACGCGAATCTTGGGTTCGGAATTGGGGGATTTGACCCAATTTGCTCGGGAGATTGGAGATTCGCTCGATCGAGACACGAGCGCTGCAGCTCGGATGGAAACGACGATTGAGCGCTTGCGGCGGATTGCCCAAGTTGCGCGTGAAAGACGGAGAACACTTGCAGCTCGGAT
>CAYTVW010000184.1:0-4195 GCA_964441865.1 uncultured Acidimicrobiaceae bacterium | reverse complement strand
CATCGGCCAAACGAACACAGAAGCCAAACACGTCGACCAACTCTGGGAAACCATCCGAGGCGGGTAGTTGGCTTTGACTGACTGACGGGTTTCGAATCCAGAACCCGCCGGGAAAGGCTTGGCCAACCCCTTGACAGAGAGAGAGAGAGAGAGAGAATAGCCTCCTCCGAGCACAGCCGTTGACTAAACGAAAAGGGGATCCCGTGACTCGAAGAAACCGCCTCGCCGCCCTGGCAACCGTCTTTGGCCTTACCTTGACGCTGGTGCCGGCCGCTCCCCTGGGAGCTCATCCCAGTGACGACGACAAATACATCCGCACCTCCGACGGGGTCCATGTCTGCGATTGGGCGATAAACAATGGCGTGTGGATGGACAACGCCTATCTGTTCGCCTATTCGCGTTCAGAATCCGCGGCCTGTGACTGGGTTCAAGCCCGCCGCCTGACGTGGGTCAACGCCGCTGGTCAACAGATGGTCCAATACAGCAATGGTCGAGACACCTGGTTTCATGCCATCAGGATCTACCCGCCGTACATAGGGGTCGTTTCCAGCGGTCACAAGGTTTGGCTCAACTTGATAACCTCCTACACCACCCTCAACTGATACGATCTAGTGTTGAGGTAAGAAACCCAGCATGAGGTCTCTTGAGTCGTGCCCTGTTTCTGGTTTCCGCACCCGAAGAGGAGTTCCACATTGATGTGCGCGCGATCTACCCCCAGTTCGTTCCAGTCGTCCAGGATGCTTGCGTGTGTGATTTCACTTGCCATTGGCGTGATCGCCTGTTCTCACAACGATACCGGCGACCATCCTTCGGATTCGGGTGGCGAACCCGCCGATGTCACTTTCGAGGAATACGAACAGGGTGCCATCGCAGCGATTGAGTGCATCAGAGCGGAAGGCCTTCAGGCCACAGGTCCGGATCTCCAACCGAACGGTGAGTTGACCCTAACCGTAGCGTATCCTGCGGGAACAGCGGAGGCGGTTACGCGTGAAGGCAACGCCATAGCCGAGCGTTGCATGGCCGAGCATTGGGATGAGGTAGCGGAGGCATACAACGAGGTCCTCGCTGCCAGAAGAGCGATTACTCAAGAATCCCGTTTGGCAGCGTTACGAGAGTGTCTGAGAAACCTCGGATTCGAAGTCGCCGACGACGCCAACTGGTATGACATAAGCGGACTGGCGGACGAGTCAGACGAGGCACTTGGATGCTTCTTCGAGTACAGCGATGGATAACCCAATATCGGATAACCCAAAGGCAAATGGACAAGCTGAGAAGACTGCAGTGACGGACGCCCCGACCGAGACTTCATGGCCGGTCTTGTTCTTCAGCCTTCTTTTGATCCTTTCACTCCTCGTTCCTGCAGGTCTACTCGTATGGCTCCGAGTGGGATCAGACGATCATATTGAATCTCTCGATCCCACACCCATTCTTGTTTGGGAAGAAACCAGCACCTTCGCCGCGACACGAAGACAACCTGCCACGATCACGCTTCAGTGGTCCATCCCTTTGAGAATCAAGGCCCCTTCGTGGTCGGGAATGGTCACCGATGTCTACCTCGTTAGAGGGTCACTTCTGAGTTCAGGATCCCCCGTTCTACAGATAGATGGGGTCAAGCGGATTGCCTGGGAGACTCCGTCGCCATTCTGGCGAAGTCTGTCTTTCGGTACCAAAGGGGAAGATGTCCTGTGGCTGGAACAGAATCTAAAAGCTATGGGAATGTTCGAAAGTGAACCTGATCAGAGTTTCAACAGAGCGACCGAGGGAGCAGTACGGAATCTAGCTTCAAGCATCGGCGCTGAGAATTCAGCCGTGTTCGATCCGAGTTGGATTGTCTGGCTCCCCGAAAGAGCCATCGAGATCGACATTATCTTCATCGAGCCCGGCATGTCCGCCCCGTATGTCGGGTCGCCCATCGTGGAAACCTCACGGACATTGGCAGAGAATGAGGTCAAAGACTTCGACGGGAAACTCCTCAGCCTTCCTGGCGAGTGGGTGTTCACTATCCCTGGAATTGACCAAGAGTTTCGTCTCTTGGACGGGAAGCTATCCGAAGAGGCAAGAAACGCGCTTGGGCCACTCTTGGACGATGGCCAAGCATCCGTTGATGGGGTGATTCAGCTCGCTCAAGCCGAAGAATCATTGGTGATTCCGGCTTCTTCCGTCGTTACTTCGAGCGAAGGTGATCTCTGTGTCTACGTCTCTGAGTCTGGGACTCCGGTCAGACGATCGGTGTCGATATCAGCTGCCCCAGAACCCCTGGTGATCGTTCATGAGGGCTTGGTGCTAGGAGAGGAAGTCCTCGCGAATCCGACAGCCTTTCCGGAGACTTCCGAGTGTCATTGACCGCCACTGGAATTGCCCACTATTACAGACCCGGAACCCCAGTCCTATGCGGTGTAGACATCGAGATCGAACGCGGATCGAAGACCGCAATAGTCGGCCCTTCTGGATCCGGAAAAACCACTCTCCTTTCGATATTGGGGATGCTGATTGAACCGCTGGAAGGGCATGTTGCTTTGAATGGGGCCCCCCTGACAGGGCGTCAAGGACAACTCGTCCGTCTCCGGCATTTCGGATGGATCTTCCAGACCTCCAACAGTCTGCCCCGTCGAAGCGTCCTCGACAATGTCGCTATGCCCCTGGTGTTGTCCGGTGTTCCTCGGAATGCTGCCATTACTCAGGCCAGAGAAGTCTTGGCATCGGTAGGGCTAGGGGATCGACTATTCGAACCGGCCAGACTTCTTTCAGGTGGCGAGATCCAGCGTCTCGGTGTAGCCAGGGCTCTGGTTGTCAGACCCGAGTACCTGTTCGCGGACGAGCCAACAGGGAACTTGGATGCTTCAACTTCGAGATTGGTCGCGGATGGTATTTGGGGTTTGTGCTCCGAAATGGGCTCCAGTCTGATTATCGCGACACATGACCTCCATCTCGCCAACCGGTGTGATCGAGTATTGGCCCTCGAAGAAGGACACCTGGTGGACGAATGATCCGGTCTCTGGCTTCGACCTTGATGCGGGAAGCGTGGAAGAACGCCGCGGCCTCTTGGTTCAGATCGACCCTATTGCTCGGAGTCGCCATTGGCTCTTCCTTCTGGATCACAGCTACCGACGTGACCCAGATCTCCGAGTTGATCCAGTTCCGTCGAGCCGTAGAGGCCGCCGGGGGAAGTGTCGTAGTTGCCCAGAGCGACGAGGGGATTTCGGCAGCTGAATGCGACCGTCTCAACTCTGCCGAGTTTGTCATCGCTGCCGGTGGATACAGCCGGGGCGAGACTTCCTACCTTGAATCCCGTCCCGGCAACGCCGTTCGCGTCGGATACGTGACTTCTCGCGTCCTCTCAGTCATGGATCCTGAATCAAATTCCCTTGAATTCTCGCGGTCGGGTCTTGCTTTGAGCGCTTCGTTCGCTCAACGCCGAGCGGTCGGAGAAGGGGATTTCGTGTCCATTTCCGGCGTTCCAGTCCGCCGAGTCGGCACCGTCTTGGATTCTCGCGATCGGATGCAGAGCGTGGAGGCTTCGGTATTCCTTTCCTCGCCTCCGTTGGGGAAGGTGTCGCAGTGCTGGGTCGAGGTGAAACCAGGTTTCGAACCCTGGGCAGCCGCCACGGTCGGCTACGAACTCGCTGACGCCGAAACGTCAATATCTGTGTATCCCTTGCTTCGAACTGGACCTTTCGACCGCGACGTGGTTGCCGAATACGAGAACCGCATCGGGAGCCACGCATGGATCGGGGTGGGAATTGGCCTCGGGCTGATGGGACTTCTCATCCAATGGTCTCGACGCTCTGAGATAGCTCTGCTCCGAGCAATGGGGGGTAGAAGGATTCTGGTCGCGGCTCTGATTTTCCTCGAGACTGGTTCAATCTTGGCGTTCGGAACCACCCTGGGGACCATCACCGCTCTTCTACTCAACGCATCACAGCTTTCGGCCTGTTCTTGGGAACCGATATCGATAGCGTTGCGGACTGGACTGTCCGGTGGTCTTCTCGGTTGGGCGCTGCTGGGGCCAATATCAGTGATGTTCGGTTCCGAATCCACGCTACTCGCCCATCTGAAAGAACGTGATTAGGACTGAGCCAAGACGAACCTCTCGCTCGATCGCCCCAGGAGACCTGGTGAGCATCCGTCTCTTGCCGTTCCGGCCTCCGGAAACCCGGATTGTCCCACTTAAGCCAGGGTCTGGTCGTCAAACCTC
>CAYTVW010000183.1:0-4209 GCA_964441865.1 uncultured Acidimicrobiaceae bacterium | reverse complement strand
CAGTAGCGTGGACAACGCAGCCTGAGCGAAGGGGAATCGAAGAGAGTCCTGGACTCTGGGATCAGAGAGGGCTTCTCCCAGAGTCGCAGGGCTAATCGATGCCTTGAATCCCAACCTCGCTAGCGGGTAGACGAAGAAGTACCCGACGAAGATCACCGGAACGAGGGTTAGGAGGGTTCGTTTCAGGGGAGAACGATTTGAGTCCATTCCTCAATCCACCGTTCGCGGTTCTCTTCTATCTGATCCTCGTCGAGCCGGAGACCGACGGTCGGCCGGTCGGAATGCTCAACAAAAACTGGAGGGAGTTGAGCGTTCTTGTTTGCTGGATACATGAACCAATTCAGGGGGATAGTCTCCTGGAACTCGGTCGAAAGCAGGAAGTCGATGAGCATCCCGGCTTCTTCGTGGTGATCTGTCCCCGATGCGATTCCAGCGAACTCGATCTGGCGATAGCACCCAGAATCGATTCGTCGGGTCGGGGCGATGTCAAGGTGAGGATCTGAGAAGATCACTTCGGCCGGAGGAGACGACGCATACGAAACCACCAGAGGACGATCGCCTCCATATCGTGAGAAGGACGAGTAATAGGCGGTATCCCAATCGGCTACCACTTCCACCTGGTTCGCCACCAGCCCTTTCCAGAAGTCACCCCATCCGTCTTCGCCGAAATAGGCGATGGTGGCAAGAAGAAAGGCCAAACCCGGCGATGATGTGGCGGGATTCTCTACCACAAGAGTCGCCCGATATTCGGGGAGAAGTAGGTCCTCTAGGTTTTCGGGCGGTGGGATCGCAGCGGAGAGGTCATAGTTGAGGCAGACGTCTCCGTAGTCGATGGGCGTGACTCGCGGGTCTGTTATCAGGTCCTCGCTGACTTCGTCGATGAGTTCTGATTCGTATTCGACGAAAACGCCTCCGTTCAAGGCACGGGAAAGGAAGGTGTTGTCTACACCGAATATCACGTCGGCGAGAGGGTTATCGGCGGTGAGTACAGCCTGATTGACCATCGCTCCGGCATCTCCGGCGGAAATGACTCTAACCCTTATCCCCGTTTCTTCGGTGAAAGAACGAAAGGTGTCGTCGTTGAGTGCTCCCGCGAATGAGTCGTGTGCCATCAGCGTGATCTCAGGCGTTCTTTGGGCTCCGCTGCATGCGGTCAGGGCGATCCCGACAGCGAGCAGAGAAGCAAGGGTCCTCTTGGACATGATGATGCTCCTTTGGGTCGCGTCAGGAGCAAGGGGAGGCTGAAGTCGGTCCCTTCGCCGGCATTACCCGGATCAGGTTCGACGGTCGGGACCTTTCTAGGTCCCCTCTCAGCCCGGTTTCACCGAGCTCCCGTAGCCACCCAGTGTAAACCCTGATATCCGTAGTGGTGAATACCAGTCATGAGTCGTCTCTCAGGAATTTCTCGATTTCGGCGGCGAGCGACTCACCAGAGACGCTTGATCCGGCATCGAAAACCATCTCGTATTCAGTGATCAGGTCTTGGAGGTTCGGGTCACTGGCAACAACTCGGTCGATCTCGATTCGTTGTTCGGATGCAGCATCGACGAGCGGATCGACCGTGATCGACTCTCTCAAGTGTTCTCCGAGGCGATGCAGAAGAGCTATAGCAGCTGCCGGATAGGGATCGGCGACGTAGTTGGGAACCTGCGCCCAGAATCCAATTGATGGAAAACCGGCCTCGGCCATCGCGTGTTCGAGGATGGTGGTGGCAGCTGCAGGGACTCTGATGGGACCGGGTAGGGGACGGCACTCCGGAGGGATTCTGTCGGGAGAACCTGAAGTCATCATCAGCGATACAGGGCGAGTGTGGGGGGCTGTCCAGGGGAGGCCGCCAATCGAAATATGCTCGGTCACACCGAGCCTGGCTGCGATCTCAACCGTCGCTTCCGAAAGCCAACGCCAATTGCGGCTTGGCTCGAAACCGCTCATGACGAGGAGATCTCGGTTGGTTCCCGAGTACAGGTGGACACCAAGAGAAGGCCATTCGACGTCCTCAATGATCCCTTCAGCAAACACCACCGACGGTCGGGATTGGCGATAGTCAACTAGGGGGTCAACAGCGAATTCAACAATGAGAGGTCCATTCCCCAGAGTATCAGCGACGATGGTGGCGGCATCTCCGGCATTGACCCAACCGTCAAGTGCTACCACCAGAGCTGGGGATCGAAACGGCCCTTCGTTTAGAACTCGAAATATCTCCACTTCCAAGAATCTAGAAGACCTTCTCCCATAGAAGGATCGAAGTCGCGGAATTTCCGGGCGAATTCGCCGCCAGGGACTTGAAAACGGCGATGAGTCGCCGACAGGGTTATCAGGCCCGAAGGAATGGGTCGAACAGCCAAGGAAGGTGTTCGATGCATTGGACAAGGATGTCGGTGGTGGCGGTGTTGACCGTTGTAGCGGCTTTACCAGCCACAGCGGGAACAGCGATTGATCCGGCGAATGCCAGACCAGAAGCTGTTACAGCGGCAGAGGCCGGTTTGATTCACTGGCAGACCGCCCTCTCAGCCAGGCAGGGATGCCTCGGCACCGTCACCATCGCCTTCGGGGATCTAGGTGACGGAAGTGGGGAGTACAACACTCGGACCCAAACCGTCACTCTCGATTCTGATCTCCCCTCGAACGAGGTCGAGAGAATCCTTCTTCACGAGCTTTCGCACCATACTCACTTGTCTTGCCGGGCATACAACGATTCCGAGCTCACAGAGGCTTTCTACGCCGCTCAAGGGCTTCCGCTAGATAGAGGATGGTTCGACTATTCGGCCGGATGGTCGGGTGCTCCGTCGGAACACTTCGCCGAGACGATGGCAGTAGTGATCTATGGAGGGTCTGGGCGGGGGATCACTGTTAGCTCCCAGGCGAAGTCGGTGGTGTCGGCATGGATGAGCAACGCTCCGCTCCCTCAGGTGACTTCTTCTGTAGAGGAGACGACGACTACAACCACGACAACGACTACGACCACTGTTCCGACGGCCGTTTCTCCTATCTCACAGGTTTCAGATACTCCGACCACCGTCGTGGCGACCAGGCCCAGCGTCACGACGGTGGTCGGGACCGCTGCTCCCACCGCTCCTGAACCCGATGATGAAGAAGCATCCACCACGGATATCGCTGCAGAATCGACGGTCGAAGAAGCCACGACTGAGATAGCGCAAGTAGAGACGGAAGAACCGGCCGAAGGCAGAAACCGGATCGAACTCGCTGTTGACGGTGAGTACTGCATCATCAACCTCAGGTGACGCGAAGAGCCGATCTCCGTCCGATCACAGAGAAGCCATGTTGTGTTAGGCGAAGTCTCACTGGCAGTTCCGTTGGATGATTCAGGTCCCTGGGTGGTGTTGGAAAGTGAACGACGGATAACCAAGGGCCGCTCAGTTGAGCGGCCCTCAGTTCATCATTGGTCGGGACGGCCGGATTCGAACCGGCGACCTCAGCGTCCCGAACGCTGCGCGCTACCAAACTGCGCTACGTCCCGAATCAGGCCGGAACTCTAGTCGGTTTCCTCCTGTCCGGATTCTGGGGCCAATTCAACTCGAATTCGATCGATCCGTCGACGGTCCATACGAAGAACCGTGAACAGCAATCCGTCGACGAGTATGGCGTCTCCAGCCTCGGGGATTCTCCCCGTTTGAGCTAGGAGCAATCCCGCAATCGAGGTGTATTCGCCTTTCGGGAGCTCCGCTCCGATCGTATTGTCCAGTTCTTCAACGGGGAACCTCCCGTCTACCACCCAGGCTCTTGAGCCGATCCTGAAGGCCGAAGGCTCCTTCGGGTCGTACTCGTCAGTGAGGTCGCCAACCAGCTCGGAGATGAGGTCTTTGATAGTCACCACACCGTCGGCGCCGCCGTGTTCGTCGAGTACAACCGCTAACCCTGCTCCTTGGTTTCGAAGGCGCTGAAGGGCCGTGAGTATCGGGGTGGACTCCGGAACAAAGACGGGTTCGCGGATCAATCTATCGATCGAGTCGACATTTTCTGAACGAAGGAGATCTTTCGACGACAGAATTCCGATCAGGTCATCGAGCGTGCCTCCTGGGGGGATCACTGGGAAGCGTGAATGGCCGTATCGCGCTGCAGCCTTGCGTGCCTGATCGGGAGTGATCCCTTCTTCTAGGGCTACGACCTCCAAACGAGGAGTCATTATGTCCCGGACGGGCCGATCAGCAAGTTCGAACAACGACTCAAGGATCTCGCGTTCCGCCGACT
>CAYTVW010000182.1:0-4219 GCA_964441865.1 uncultured Acidimicrobiaceae bacterium | reverse complement strand
GCTTGAGGAAGCGAACGGCGACATGGAGAAAGCCGGCGAGCTGCTTCGTGAGAGAGGACTCGCTAAGGCAGCCAAGCGGGCCGACAGAGACGCCCTCGAAGGGACGATTGGGACCTACATCCACAGTCAGAATGAGCATGCCGTGATGGGTGTTCTGGTTCTGCTTGCCTGCGAAACGGACTTCGTCGCCAAGAGCCCAGAATTCAATCAGGTGGCTAGCGATATTGCGATGCACATTTCGTGGGGTAATCCTCTCTGGATTACTCGGGAAGAAGCGGACGAAGCCGCGGTTGCCAAGGAGAGAGAACTCATCGAAAGAGAAGCCAAAGCATCCGGGAAACCGGAAGCGGCTCTTCCGAAGATTGTCGAAGGTCGGCTTGAGAAGTTCTTCGAGGAGAATGTGTTGTGCGAGCAGCCTTTCGTGAACAAGGAGAAGTTTGAAGGGACCGTGGGGCAAATGGTTGAAGCCCTCGCTATGAAGATGGGTGAGAACATCTCCATTGCTCGGTTCTCGCGGATCTCTGTTGGCGGTCAGTCCTGATGGAGACTCGTCGGGTCCTGCTGAAGCTCTCGGGGGAGGCATTCGCCGACCCCGAGTTGGGCTACGGAATCGACCCAGACACCGTGAGCCGGGTCGCGTCAGAGATAGCGGAAGCTCACGAAACCGGGACTCAGATAGCCATCGTCGTCGGTGGGGGCAACATCTTCCGTGGGGTATCCCAGGCGGCACGAGGGATGGACGCCGCCAGTGCCGACTACATGGGGATGCTCGCGACTGTGATGAACGCCTTGGCGGTTAGGAACTTCCTTGAGAAGGCTGGAGTCCCTACCAGAGTCCAATCGGCGATCAACATGCAGCAACTTGCTGAGCCCTACATCCGACTGCGTGCGATTCGCCATTTGGAGAAGGGACGCGTCGTTGTCTTTGCGGCTGGAACCGGTAATCCTTTCTTCACAACCGACACCGCGGCGGCCCTCCGGGCCGTAGAAATCGGAGCGTCGGTGCTGTTGAAAGCGTCGAAAGTAGACGGGATTTACGACAAAGACCCGAAAACCAACTCGGATGCTGTCAAAATTCAAGAGTTGAGCTATATGGAGTTCATCTCGGGAGGTCTCAAGGTGATGGACGCTACGGCCATTACGATGTGTCGAGAGCACGATGTTCCGATCGTTGTTTTCGATATGACCAAACCGGGGAACATCGTTCGGGCCGTGTCCGGGGAACCTCTCGGGACTGTGGTTCGATAGTCGAACGACACCACATCTAGGAGGCGAGATGATCGACGAGTTGCTTGGAGAGGCGCGCGAGAAGATGGAACAAGCTGTCGAGCACGCTGCCTCGGAGTTCACGACCGTGCGTACTGGTCGGGCGAATCCTCAGATTCTTCACCGATTGTTGGTCGAGTATTACGGGCAGCCGACTCCTATCCAGCAGCTCGCGACGTTTTCCGTCCCAGAACCTCGGCTGTTGGTGATTCAGCCGTTCGACAAGGGGAGCGTCTCGGCTATCGAGCGGTCGATTCGAGAATCCGATCTCGGTCTTAATCCGAGCAACGATGGCCATCTGATCCGTTTAGCGTTTCCAGCACTCACTGAGGAACGACGGAAGGAGCTGATCCGGCTGGTTCGCCACATGGCCGAAGAAGGGCGGATAGCCATTCGGAATGTGAGACGTCACTCGAAAACCGACATGGAAGCGTTGGAGGGAGAAGTCTCAGAAGACGACATTCGCCGTGGAGAGAAAGAACTCCAGGACATCACCGACAAATATGTAGCGGAGATCGACAAGGCGTTGGCTCGAAAAGAAGAAGAACTCCTAGAGGTCTGAATGGCAGAAGACAAGAAGCCCAGGTTTTCGCGAATGTTCAAGCGAAAGTCCGGGGACGAGGCCGGAGAACCCGGCGATGGCGACGATATCCTCGAGCTAGAGGTTGTCGACGACACCGGGTTCCAGTCGGAGCCCTTCGTTCCCTACGAGGGCGGAGCTGGGATCGCTTTCGATGAGTTGGATGAGCCGTCGTTTGAGTCTTTTGCGCCGCCTGAGGTTGTGGGTGGTTTGGGTGATGGGTTGGATGAGCCGTCGTTTGAGTCTTTTGCGCCGCCTGAACACACTGTGAAGGATGGTGACGAAGGCTATTGGGAGGATCCTCCTCAGACGGGACCCGATGTCTCGCCGTTTGCCGCATTCGATGAAGAAGAGGGAGACTCGTGGTGGAACGGCCCGTCGGAACCTTCGAAGAATCCGTACGCAGAATTGATGAACCTTTCGGAAGAAGGGGAAGAAGAGGTGGGATCTTCCCCGGACGAGTATTCGCGAGAGTACGAAGTGCCTTCAATCGGGACGCCTTCACGCGAGGAACTCAAAGAGTTACGCGAAGCTTTTGCAGCCAAAGAGGAAGAAGCATTACCTGGCGATGGGTCGTCTCCAGAACCGGTCTATCTCGAACCCAAGACTGTGGAACCAGAGTATTTGGAGCCGGAATACGTTGAGCCGGAGTATCTGGAACCCGAACCACCCGAAGCGGACTATTTGATTCCCGAATCTGAAGACGAGAGTCTTGATCCGATGCGTCTCGAGTTCGACGAGTCGGTGCTTGAGTCTGACGACCTTGAACCAGAGGGGTCGAGCGCGGAATCGGCGGAGTTCTCCCAAGATCTGGGGTATGTGCCGGAGAGCGCGGTACCCGAGGTCACTGTGATCGGAGGACCTTTCCCCTCATTTGATGAGGACGAGACTCCTCAAGAGTCTGGGGATGAGGGCGAATCGTGGAATCGGGAAGCTTTGGAACAGATCCTCCCAGTCGGCGATGACGACGACAGGCTTCCGCCCGAGGAGGATGTCTGGAGTGCTCTCGCCAACGCTCATTCGGGGGGAGTCGGGGCTGATGTCGACGAACTCTATGCGGCGACGACACGTGAGTACCAAGGGCTAGCCGAAGAAATCGAGCGTTCGAAGGAGACAGAATTCGAACAACAGGCAGTCGCCGCTTCGATTCCGGGTTTGGATACGGGCCTGATCGGTTTCGAAGATGTCACAGGAGCTGCGCGGACTCCCGGCGTCGAATTTGAGGCTCTTGAGCAGCAGCGGAGCTCCGATCTAGCTCTTCGATTTGGGACCGGTTTGATCCTTATGAGCGTTCTCGCGGGAGCGCTGATGCTGGGCGGCGGTGTGTTCGCCGGTTTTGTCACGATTGTGATGTTGATGGGACTTGGCGAGTTCTACGCTGCTGTACGGAAATCGGGGTATCGGCCCGTTGCCGCTTTCGGATTCTTGGGGGTGGTGTTTGGAGCGGTCGGGTCTTACACCTCTGGTCCATACGCCATTGCGGGTGGTTCCATTCTTACTCTCGTGTTGGTGGCGGTCTTCTTCACGGTGATGAACCGTCAGGCTCCGCTTGAGAACGCGGCAGTGACCGTACTGGGCGCAGCCTGGGTTGGGATGTTGTCTTTTGCGATAGTGATTTGCGGGATCGACGACAGTATCGGGAAACTCGTCCTAATAGTTGTCTTGGTGGCCGCTGTCGACACGGGGGCCTATTTCGTGGGGAAGCTTTTTGGGAAGCATCATTTGGCACCCAATGTCTCCCCCAAGAAGACGTGGGAAGGGCTGATGGGCGGAGTCATCCTCACCTTCCTAATCACTGGATTCGTGGTCACGTTGCCCGCTTTCGAGTATCTGAGTCTGGCGCAGGGCTTGTTCCTGGCTGCCGCTGTTTGCGTTCTGGCTCCGTTGGGGGACGCATTCGAGTCGGTGGTGAAAAGGGCGCTCAATGTCAAGGACATGGGATCCATCCTCCCTGGACACGGTGGAATGCTCGATAGAGTCGATGCTCTTCTGTTCGTGGCACCGGCTGCGTTCGCCTTCTTCAACATTCTTGGTCTTCTGTGAACCCGATCGTTGTCCTCGGTGCCACGGGCTCTATCGGTCGTCAGACACTAGACGTGGCTCGCCATCTCGAACTGGACGTAGTGGGTTTGGCTGTGAACTCGGGAAGGTCGAATCTGTCGGAATTGCTAGAGAAATGGCCGAACGCGACCTTGGCTGTCGCCGGCGCGTCGTCCGAGGAAAGGGAAGCTCTGTCCAAGGACCTGGGATCGCGGGTAAGTTTCGGGGCTGAATCAGTGGTCGAGATCGCGGCGACCAAGGGCGCGACAGTGGTGAACGGGGTAGTCGGATCGGTCGGTCTGGGTTCTTCCGTTGCAGCCTTGGAGGCGGGGA